>JAPYUD010000624.1:0-1851 GCA_029936215.1 Pirellulaceae bacterium
TTTCCTCTGGTCAAGTATTCCCGACGAGGAGCTGCTTAACCTTGCACGGCACGGACAACTCGGGAAACCGGGCGTCCTGGCTGCTCAAGTCACGCGGATGCTGGCAGACCCGCGATCACGGCGCTTTTCTGAGAATTTCGTTCAGCAATGGCTCGGCACCGATGCCCTGAAGAATGTGGTCCACGTCACGGACAGCTCATTGATGGAAGCCATGCAGGAAGAGCCTGTCGCTTTCTTTGAGGACATCCTCAATCGCAACAGCAGTGTCCTGGACTTCATCCATTCCGATTACGCCGTAGTCAACGAACGCCTGGCAGGGCACTATCGCATTGCCGGTGTGCATGGCCCCCATTTCCGCCATGTTCCGATTGAACTCCAGGCGAATCGGGGCGGCATCCTGACCGGTGCTGCGATTTTGACGATGAATTCCGATGGCAATGACTCTCATCCTCTCAAGCGAGGCATCTGGATGCTGGAACGTATCCTCCAGGATCCACCGCCACCGCCACCGCCCAATGTTCCGGAAGTCGACCTGACGGATCCCGAGATCCTGAAAATGACCCTCAAAGAGCGGATTGCAGATCATCGGAACAAGGCTGCCTGCATATCGTGTCATGCAAAAATTGATCCCTGGGGAATCGCCTTCGAGAATTACGATGCCCTGGGAGCCTTTCGTACGACGAACAAGAACAAGCCCGTGGATGCGACTTCAGAGCTGTTCAATAAAGAGAAACTGGCCGGGATGATGGGCCTGAAGCGATACCTGCTCATGAATCGACAAGACCAATTTACCAGGGCCCTCGTTGATAAACTGACCGCTTATGCTCTGGGCCGATCATTATCTTTTGGTGATAATGCCGATATTGATCACCTGACGGCAACTTTCAGGAAACAGGGCGATCGCCTGGCCGACCTGGTCCACCTGATCACCCAGAGCACCATTTTCAACTCGAAGTAAGAGCCCGGAACAGATAATGAAGAACACAACAGATTCACTGAATCGCAGGACCTTTCTTCATGGCGCAGGCGTGGCCCTGGCTTTGCCCTGGTTGGAGACCTTTGCTGCGGACAAGTCTGCTCCCAACGATACGCCGAAACGTTTTGTCAGTGTCTACCATCCTGATGGTGTTGGCCTACCACTCAAGACAGATCCGGCCTGGAAGGACTGGAGCTGGTTTCCACGGGGCGGCGAGAAAGATTTTCAACTAACGAAAGTGCTCGACGTGCTCGAGCCTTTACGCAGTGAAATCACGATTTACTCCGGGCTATCGCACCCGGCTGTGAGAAAGGTTCATGGACATTCCAATGCCGATCAGTACCTGACAGGTGCAGCAACGGGAGGCCACGGGGCGTACAAGAATTCAATTTCTGTTGACCAGTTCTATGCGGCACACGTGGGAGAGTTCACTCGCCACGCGTCCCTGGTGATGTCTACCAACGGTGGCATCGGTGGCCCTCGTGGTGCGCAAACCCAGTCCTTCAATCGTGAAGGACGTCCCATTCCCGCGATGAACAAACCGAAACAGATTTTCGATATGCTTTTTGTCACCAGCAGCAAGGATGCTGCCGCACGACTGGCAAGAAGCAAGAGCGCCCTGGACCTGCTGGTTGCCAATACGCGATCGTTAGGACAAAAACTCTCCCAGCGAGACCAGCAGACCCTGCAGCAGTATCTCCAGGCAGTTCGCGATACCGAGGTCAAGCTGGCAAAGGCTCAAAGGTGGATTGATACACCTGTTCCAACGTTGGATACCAGCAATTTAAGATTGGATGCAGAGCCCAAAGAAGCTCGTCTTTACTTCCAGACCATGTATGAATTGATCTACCTGTCCTTCCTCAGTGACTCAACGC
>JAPYUD010000105.1:0-7630 GCA_029936215.1 Pirellulaceae bacterium
AGCCTGCAGAAGCGGAAGAAAAAGCAGAGCCCTCCTCGGTCGATGACATCCTGGCAGCCGCACGAGGAACCGCTGAGGCTGAAACCGGTCCAATTACGCTGGAGGATGAAGATCATGGGACAACGCTTATCAGTGCCCCCCAAAAACCGGTGAACTCACCGGAGGATCTGGTATGGCACTGGATTACATCATCCGTGCAGTCCGCAATCAGGCGATTGTCGACGAGTGAAGGAGATGACAATGACCGGCAGCTCGTCATTTCTGCGATCAACCAGCTGATCAAACAGAGGGAGCTTGCCGCCTCCAAGGATTTGCTCCCTGTGCTCCAGCGACCCGAGGTTGCCAGGCACGTCGGTTCATTCCCCAAGGGATTCAAGGGAGCCGGAAGTGACTGGTCGGAACTGGAAGTCCGCGTCGGGAATTTTGCAGCTCTCCGAAGCCTGTTCCCCGATCACCTCCCCGGTCGTCATGGTTCTTCCGGCCCCCCCCGGATCCTGGGTTACCTGGCCCGGGGCGAGTGCTTCGGTGAAATGGGTGTCATTTCTGACCAACCAAGATCGGCAAGCTGCATTGCCTATGACCACCCCACGGACGACCCTGGACGTCGCCCCGGCCGTGTGGAAATTGTCCGAATCGACGCAGGTGTTTTTCGCTCGCTGCTTGAAGGGTCCGAGCAACTTTCCCGGACAATTAGTGAACTGGTTCGAGAACGCCAGGTCGAGCTGGATGCTCGTCCGGCGATCGGTGAAACATCTTCATGGGATTCATCACCCGAATTTCGGGACAGCGGTCTAATCCAGGGTCAAAACCTGATGTTGATCGATCTTGACAGTTGCACACGCTGTGGAGACTGCGTGCGTGCCTGCATTAAGACCCACGATGATGGTTACAGCAGGTTGTTCCTGGATGGCCCTCGCTTTGATCGTTTCCTTGTTCCCTCAGCCTGCCGGTTATGCCTTAACCCCTCCTGCATGATTGGTTGCCCGGTTGGATCCATTCAGCGTGGTTCGGATGGTCAAATCGAGATACGTGACTGGTGCATCGGCTGCTCTCTTTGTGCACGACAATGCCCTTACGATTCAATACAGATGCATGACGTGGGACTCATCCCCGAACAAGCACTTGGCTGGATGTACGCACCAGCGAGTGCCGTTGGCGGCGAACAATGGCAGAGTCCATCTTCCAATGGAAAAGCCTGGACCATCGGTAATTCGCCGTTTCGTTGGTCCCTGGATTTCCAGTCGGACCTGGCCAGGCAGTCCCCAGGCAGATGGTCGGCCGGCAGTTCAAAGATCGAAGAAGCAATTCTGTTTCGTTATGACATGAAGATGGATCTTGCCCATTTATCACGACTGGGATTTCTCCGGCTCCAGATCATTTCCGAAGGACTTGAGGCAACAGCCTGGATCAATGGGACAAGTATTGAATTAACCCAGGATTCCAAGCAAAAGAAAAAGGGAGAGTTCACCGCCGAATTTCATTCCAGCGATGTACTCTGTTCCGGTCACAACCGCGTATCCATACAATTAACTACTGATGGGGAAGAGGCGATCTGCCTGAAAGACGGCAGCACGGTCCTTTCCTTGCGACTCGACCCGGTTCCGGAAGTTGGAA
Organism: Pirellulaceae bacterium; assembly: GCA_029936215.1. Lineage (GTDB taxonomy): Bacteria > Planctomycetota > Planctomycetia > Pirellulales > Pirellulaceae > SAT2750. The sequence goes on from JAPYUD010000105.1 coordinate 1,615, forward strand.
TGATCACTGCCGCAACGGCCGATGGCGTTGTTCGTCCCAGCGTGGAACTGGTAACGGAACGAGCGATCGTCTGTGATGTCTGCAGTGGTCTCGATGGCCAGGGACCTGCCTGTGTAAGCCAGTGCCCTCACGAAGCAGCAATGCGAGTCGATGCCAGGTCATTTTTCACGCTTCAAAGGTAACTCGTTCCCATCACAAAATGATTGAGGGAAACTCCACCGTGCTCGATTTTATTTCCAACCACGTATTTCTCACCTGCATCCTCGCTCTCTTTGCAATCCTGCTGATTGTCTTCATTCATGACATGCTTCAAACTCGCCATGCAATTATTCGTAATTTTCCCGTGATCGGCCATATCCGATATCTGTTCGAGATGATTGGGCCAGAGATCCGTCAGTATTTTGTCGCCAACGACAAGGAAGAGCGTCCATTCAACCGGGATGAACGCCGGTGGATATATGCCTCCTCCAAGGGGCAGAACAACACTTTTGGATTTGGCACTACCGAGCAGATTTACGAGATGGGGTACCCGATCATCAAGCATGCTGCCTTTCCATTCCCGGATGCCAAGGCCACGTACCCCGGTGACGACCCCACAGCAATCCCCGGTTTGAAGGTAATCGGAGAGCGGCATGGACGTGCGAGGTGTTACCGGCCTTCCTCGATCATCAATATTTCGGCCATGTCTTTTGGTTCGCTGGGGAAGAATGCGATTTCAGCGTTGAATATTGGAGCCCGTGATGCCAACTGCATGCACAACACGGGCGAGGGAGGAATCAGTCCCTACCACTGCCTTGGAGGTGACCTGATGTGGCAACTGGGAACCGGTTATTTTGGTGCCCGTACGGACAGCAGTTTTTCCATGGATGAACTGGCCCAGCAGGTGGAAGAACATCCCCAGGTAAAGTGCATCGAAATCAAGCTCTCCCAGGGCGCCAAACCGGGGAAGGGGGGGATTCTCCCGGCAGCCAAGGTGACAGCGGAAATCGCTCGCATTCGAGGGATCCCAGAGGGCAAGGACTGCTATTCACCTAACGCCCATTCTGAATTTGACACGGTCGATGAGATGATTGACTTTATCGAATCGATCGCGGACCGCACGGGACTGCCAGTTGGCGTCAAGAGTGCGATCGGCAAGATGGATTTCTGGTATGAACTTGCTGAACGCATGCGTGATCGTAAAGAGGGGCCGGATTTCATCACCATAGACGGTGCCGAAGGGGGCACGGGCGCCGCCCCGCTTACTTTTAGTGACCATGTAGCGCTCCCCTTCAAGGTAGGATTCAAACGGGTTTACCAGGTTTTCCAGCAAGCCAAGTTGTCCAGGGAGATCACCTGGATAGGAAGCGCCAAGCTGGGGTTTCCAGATCGCACCATGGTTGCCCTGGCAATGGGCGTTGACCTGGTCGGCATTGCACGCGAAGCGATGCTTGCGATCGGGTGCATCCAGGCGCAGAAATGCCATACGGGTCATTGCCCGGTGGGTGTTGCAACGCAAAGTGGCTGGTGGCAAAGAGGCCTGAACGTGGAATACAAGGCAAATCGATTTACCCGCTACGTCCGTTCATTTCGCAAGGAGTTACTTTCCCTGGCCCATGCTGCGGGCTATGAACATCCCCAGCAAATCACCTCGACCGACATCGAGGTGTGCACAGGCGTGAATACCTTTTCCACTCTGGAAGAGTCACTCGGTTACAAGTGTGACCGCCTGGAATTAGAAAGCATGAGTGAATTGACTGCCGTCGAATAATTCTCCATCCTAAAGGCAGCTGACCAGGCATTTCCATCACCTGACGAATTGTTCTGCGATTCATTCGCAGCGGATCCGATGCTGAATATTCGAATACGCAATGACAACCAGACCGAGGACATCACCCTTTCCGAGGGTCCTCTCTCGATGGGCCGGGTAGAAGAACCCGGGGCAAACCGTACGGTCATCAATGATCGTTACGTCTCCCGCAACCAGCTCACGATTGAGGAATTGCCGAACGAGACGGTTCGGATCAATAATCACGGCAGCAAGATTACTTTTTCTGATGGGACTGCCGCGGAAAAAGGCGAAACGGTAGAAGTGAACGTGCCGGTTGGCATCACTGTCGGATTTACCACGCTGGAAATCACCAGCAAGATCGACCTTGAGGCAAAGGATGTATTCCAGACAATTGCCCGGCCAATCAAGGGTACTCCCGATGCCCAAACCCTCTCTCCAGTTTTTGCCGGCCAGGGAGCACCCTCGGCGGCGAAACTGACACAGGTGTTTGAGACACTCATCTCGGTTCAGCGGTCAGCTGCCGGGTCTTCAGAATTCTATCGCGATACAGCGCAGGCAGTCGTTCAACTGGTGGGCCTGGACCGTGGCATGGTCTTGTTGCGATCTGGTGACGGCTGGGATACCGCGGGGGCATATACCGAATCTCCAGACCATGGAACCACCTTCAGCACCTCCATTCTAAAGCGGGTGCTGGCTGACGAACGGACTTTCTTCGAGGCCCTGGCGGATGACAACCAGGCGGCCAGCCTTGCCACGGTGGAGGCAGTCGTGGCCTCCCCGATCTTCAACGCCTCGGAAGAAATCGTGGGCGTCGTTTATGGGTCTCGTGATACCCGAGCGGACAGTACTTCCGGAGGCATCCAGCCGCTGCAGGCACAAATCGTCCAGATCCTGGCGGCTGCCGTGAGCGCCGGCCTGGCCCGGGTCGACCAGGAAAAAGAGGCAAGCCGATTAAAGGTCCAGTTCGAGGAGTTTGTTTCCCCGGAAATCGCCCGGGAGCTGCAGAGAAATCCCGCGTTACTGGAAGGACAGGACCGGGAGGTCACCTGTCTTTTTTGTGACCTGCGAAGTTTCTCGCGGATCAGTGAAATACTGGGGGCCAGGGAGACCTACCTGTTGATGAACGACGTGATGGACCACCTCACCAAACGCGTTCTCGAGTACCAGGGAGTCATTATCAACTATGCAGGCGACGGCCTGGCGGCAATGTGGAACGCGCCCACTGACCAGCCAGACCATGCCGATCGTGCCTGCCTAACAGCCCTGGCAATGCAATCCGAGATGGCCCAGCTCAACGACAACTGGCAGGTAAAAACGGAAATCCCCCTGCGAATTGGTATCGGCATCAACACCGGAATTGCCCAGGTTGGAAACGCCGGCAGCAAACAACGGATCAAGTACGGACCGATGGGACATGCCGTGAATGTTGCCAGCAGGGTAGAGGGGGCAACCAAGTACCTGGGAATTCCTGTCCTGATTACCGAGCAAACACTCAACAAGATGATGGCAACGATGGCCACCCGGCGTCTCTGCCAGGTGCGGGTCATCGGGATCAAGGAACCGGTATCCCTGTTCGAGCTGTTTGGCGAACAGGCAGAAGACAACTGGTCTCAGCTGAGAGATGGCTACGAGCAGGCACTCTCGCTCTCGGAGGAAAGTCGCTGTGATGAAGCTCTGCAGATCCTGGACCAGTTACTCAAGGAAATATCTGGACAGGACGACCGACCAACGTTACTGCTCTCAAGCCGGTTGGTGGAGGACCCCTTTGACCCTGTCCTGCAGCTTGACGGCAAGTAGCCAGTGCCCCCGCTAGTGGAGCACGCTGACCTGTACTCCCACCTCGTAGTCAAACTGGCGATCAATATCACGTTCCCGTAGCGGAATCACGATCCCGGGCCGGACAAACACGCGTTCCCCCAATTGCAGGTGAGCTCCCAGGGAAAGGTTCACCACGTCGTAGCGTTGCCCGGGAGGACTGAGATCAACCTGGAACTGGCCCGGATTACCAAAGGTAATACCAGGGATATCTTCCAGCGTGCCAGAATAATGGACTTCTGCAAAAGGGGTGACCGAACGAATCAGCCCTTCACGATCTTCCAGCCAACGGTAGGTAAAACCCATGTCAATGAACATCAGCGTGGCATCTCGCAAACGACCAGCAGGGGCAGGTCCATCCGATCCCACGATCACCACGGGATTTCCACCGGCATCGACGTCAAGCTGGAGAAATGCCTGCCAGGTCAATCGATCACTCCCCTTCCAAATCCACGAAAGGAAAGGGAGCAGGTGAACAGCCTGGTTATCCACCCGGATCAATTCCTCCTGTTCATCATTCACCAGGCGACTGTCCGCGGCAGTTGGCAAGGACATTCCCAGCCCGGCGCAGGTCAGGACCGGACCCCGAACGCCGATGATTTTTTTGTACGAGACCGACAGGTTACCAATCTGCGTACTCCGTTCACGTGGAGGACCTACCACCTGGTCGGCCGACAGGGTCGATGCGATTGGCAGCCTCAACTCGAACGATTTCAGGCCCTCGTCAAAAGTCCTTTCAAAACCAAGCGTGTACCGGTTCACGTCCCCCACCCCAAGAACATCATTAAAGAAACTGTAGTTCATAATCCAGCGGTCGGTTGGAAGTGGGCTATTGCCCTCGGCCAGCTTGATTCGCCGGAAGGAGACGCCGCCACCGGGCGGAATCTGGAATTGGTGCCCTGGCTGGGCATCCCTCGGCCACTGTGGCGGCGGATCTGTCGTCCCTGAGGATTCCGGTATCCCTGCGATGAATGGCAATCCACCAAAGAAATCACCCCACATCGGCTTGACCCCGGCAAGTCGGTATTCATGGGAACGTTTCAGGATCGCGGCTCGCAGTTCCTCGCGATCGGTAATACGGGGTGGCTTGCGGGACGGCTTTTCCTTGCCAGTCGGAGGAACCTCCACAGCCGGTTTTTCCTGGAACAACAGGTCAAACGGCGAAGCGGCCTCAATCCCCGCGTGCAAGGAAAAAAGAAGGGCCCCTGCAACAGGGACCAGTGCTGCTCTGATCAAGCGATTCATGACACTCACCTGGGACACCTGCTAGTTTCACGTCGGCGGATCGTACGGACAATACCCTAACGGAGCAAGTTCACTTGGATCCCTGCCTCGAAATCGTAAAGCCGGTCACTTCCTGTCCGCAAGGGGAATGACATCGCAGGCCGTACAGACAGCCGGTCACTGATCTTGAGGTCCAGGGCAGCTGTCAAATTCAAGATGTTATAGCGCAACGCCTCGTCCAGCACAGAAAAACCAACCGTACCGAGTTGAAAGGAAAACGAGTCGGCCTCGTTCAAGGTGGAGGCATAATGCAACTCCAGCATCGGCGTCACCGCCTTCACCAGCCCCTCTCGTTCCTCGATCCAGTTGTATCCCATGCTGGCGTCGGCAAAGAGCAGGGTGGTGTCCTGCAGCACGCCCAGCGTCTCCCTTTCGGTAGGAGTTACCTGGGTGGTCAACGGGTTACCGTTCGCTGGAATATCGACCTGGACAAACACCTGCCAGAACATCTTCTTCTCAGGCCGGACACCGAGCATCGCCACGAAGGGGGCCAGGTGCAGGCTCTGGTGCTCAATACGAAAGACCTCGTTGCCCGCCAGCAGCACGCGACCATCATTCGCTGTGGGAATACGTAATCCCAAACCCGCGGTCGTGAGAACCTCACCCCGGGTAGCCACGACTCGTTTCCAGATCACGCTCAGATCACCCGCCTCAGTATTCCTGTTCGAGGAGATTTCATCCGCGGCGATATCTAGCGATTGAACGTCCGCCAGCCGCGAACTGAAAGGAAAACGAATTTCAATTGAAGCGAGGCCCTCGTCGTAGGTCTTCTCGATACCGAAGACGAAACGATTCACATCCCCCACGTTACGCACGTCATTAAAGAAATTGTGTCCGAAAATCCAGCGGTCCATCGGTAAAGGGCTATTGTTTTCTGCCAACTTCATGCGACGAATGGCAATGGAGCCACCTTCGGAAAGGGGAAATCCGGAACCCCCTGGCACCTGAGTCCCTGATTCGTTAATCACCAGGGAGTCGCCGGGCATGATTCCGAGGAAATCACCCCACATCGGTTTCGCCCCCGCAAGCCGATTTTCCTGCATTCGCGCGAGTAATTCCTTTCGAATGCGAGCCTTCTTTTCGGCAGCTGTCTCGCCGTCCGAGGGTGATTTTATCGCCCCGTCCGGTTTCTTCCCGTCCGGTTTC
>JAPYUD010000105.1:7730-9242 GCA_029936215.1 Pirellulaceae bacterium
CCCGTCCGGTTTCTTCCCGTCCGGTTTCCTCCCGTCCGGTTTCTTCCCGTCCGGTTTCGGTACCTGGGCGATCAGCGTATCACCGAGAAAAGGAGGTTGCTGGAGGACACCAGCGCTGTCCTGTCGCTCTCCTGCCACTGACGCGAAGGCGAAATGGGCCACGGCTAACAGGGAGAGGCAAAAGAGAATCCCCATTCGTCCTGATGATTTCCCGAACATCTTCGAGGGCCTCCTGCCCAACAATTCCATCCAAAGCGTAACGTCACTTGGGAGCTATTGACGTTAGTTTTATCGACCGCTCGAGCCGATCGGGTTAGCCGTTATGACAAGCAGACCTGGGATCACGATTTTGCGATTCGCAAACAACCCATGCTGGCTAAACCCCCAGCGAGACAGGTTTTTCATGCGATTTGCAGACCTACCAGCATTGCACTGCCTCGCCAATCTGCCCAATCTGTTGCCGCAGCTTTTCGAGCTCACTGCGACGTTCAGTCAGCACATCCTCTGGCAGCCAACTGTTCTGCTCTGCCATATCCAGCAACTCTTCGATGTACCTGTCAATCTCCTCGGCACCCTGCTTCTCGTTCATCTCCACCTGCTCCTCGGCATCAAGATGATAGTACTTTACGTACTGGTTCAGGCGGACCCCCGGGACCCCTTGCTGCATCAGCATCGTGCGAATATCCTCACTCGCCGACCGCCAGGCATAGCCAAGCCGTCGAAATATCGAGACCATCTCCAGCATCTTTTCCTGCTCGAACAGGTTGGCAGCTGCATCCTCGTAAAAATAGAGCGCGGCTTCCTGGTAGTCGGGCGTATCCTTGGAAATTGCTAGTTGATCCGCGTGCTCCAGCCCCACATCGAAAACTCTCAAAACCTTGTCTGAGGCAACTTTCTTGTCCGGTACTGACCCCGTCACCGGAAACGATGCGAGCCATCGCATCTGCTGACTCACCGACTGCACGAGTTGATGTCGATCCTGCATGGAAAGCGCCCCCTCATCGATCGACTCGATCTGCACCACGACCTGCTCAAGGTAACTGGCTGCCCGCTGCCAGAATTTCACCGTTTGTTCCTTCTCGTCCAGTTCCACGTACTCACCGGAAAACAGCTGGTAAAGATTGAAAGCCCCCTTGGCCAGGTCACGGGCCAGGTCCTCTTTCATCCGCCTGCCACCTTTTTCCTTTCCAGCCAGTTTCAACGCATCCTGGCGGAACGACTTCGCATCATCAAAAAGGCTGTAGATCCTGGCCCGACGAGATTTCACTTCTTCGGAATCCAGATCGCCGCTCTCCTGATCCTGTCGCTCAGCTCTCTGGGCCACCAACCGCCGGTGGCGAACGAGCCCTTCGTTCATGTACGCATTGGCCAGTTTCCGAAGCATTTCCGCTGTCGGCGGACCAGAATTCTGGCGGAGCTCAAGCCTTAAATTTCGCGATTGCGAAAAGCCAGCGACAGCATCTGAAAAGACACCCCTGCGTTCATGAATTTCCGCGCGTCCCAGCAGGCAGT
>JAPYUD010000106.1:0-9235 GCA_029936215.1 Pirellulaceae bacterium
GGACTGCCGGAAACCAAGTTCCTTTTCACGACACTGTCCTTGCATGAGCAGGGGACTAGATCTCCGCAAGCCGTTCTTGCGAGTCACCAAACTCCTTCAGATGGACACCGCATTTGTCCATCATCGAGAGGAACAGGCTGCACATCTTGCGGTTCGGCTTGCCGCCGTAGTCAAGCACTCGACCCGTCTCAAGTTTCCCCCCGCCACCACCGAGCAGCACGACCGGCAGCTTGGTAGCATCATGAATGCCCGACATCATGCTGGAACACATCATCAGCATCGAGTTATCCAGCGCCGTCCGTTCGCCTTCCTGGATCGCATCCAGCTTGCCCGCGATGTAGGCAAGTTGTTCCAGGCAAAAGTGGTTCACTTTCAGCCAATCGGGCGACTCGACGCCGCGATCGGAGTGGGAAAGTTCGTGGTGTCCCACTTCCACGCCCAGGTGGGGGAACTGCAGGTAGCTGTGGTCATTGTTAAGCTTCAATGTCGAGACGCGAGTTGTGTCAGTTTGAAACGCCAGCACCAGGATGTCACACATCAATCGCGCGTGGTCGGCGAGGTTCTGCGGAATACCCTCCGGGGGTCGTGGGATATTGGGCTTTTCAAGCGTCGGCCGCCACCCCTGCAACTCGCCCTGCTGACCCGCTTGTTCGATGCGTCGCTCGACCTCACGCACGGAGTTGAGATACTCGTCGAGCTTTTGTTGATCGCGGCGGCTGACTTTCTTACGGAAACGCGTCGCTTCACCCAGCACGGCGTCGAGTATGCTTTGCTCGCCACGCTCGGCATGGTTCTTGAACAAGCGGTCGAACGCGAGCGCCGGATAGAGTTCCAGTGGCGTTGGGGCAGTCGGAGAACTCCAGGAAATATGCGAGCTGTAGAGCATCGAGTAATTCTTGTGAATCCCGGGATTCGACCGCTCGCAACCGAGGACCAGGCTCGACACCTTTGTCGACCGCCGGTAGTGCTGTGCGATGACCTGGTCAAAACTGGTCCCGCTGCGAATTTCGCCGCCGTCGGCAAGCGGCGCACCGGAGAGCATGTTACCGGTCTGTGAACTGTGGATATTGCCTTTGAGCGCTTGCTCATTGTACAACCCGCCAACAAAGAGCAGCTTTTCACGGAAGTCGCTCAGCGGCTCCAGCACCGGACCGAGTTCCATCTCCTTCCCTGCCCCCTTGGCCCACCAATGGCCGGCGTGAAATCCGCTGCCGGAAAATAGCACCGCCACACGGACAGGGGCCTGGCTTGCCGGCTCGGACGATTTCGGCGGGCTCTCATCGCCCCAGACTGCACGCGACTCCATCCATGGCAGAGCCATCGTCACGCCCATGCCACGGAGCAACGTTCGACGAGACAGGTGATGTTTCATTTGAACCTTCCGTTCGTTTCGTTCGATCTGCATGCGAGGCCTATTGTACACGCTCCCAGCCTGGCCTTTGTCAGCGGGCAAACGATTTCCCCCTGATCATCCGAAACTGTTGACTCGAGACAATTGTCTCCACCGCCACCGAAAAACGGAAGTCGTTTTCGGCCAGGCGATCCAACATTAAATCGACCAGTGGGCGATCGGAGAGTTCCAGCTCTCGGCCAATCGCGTATCCCAGTAGTTTTCGGCAAAACTGGCGTAGAAAATCCTCTCGACGCTGCTCCAAAATGTAATCCCGCAAACCGGCCAACCCTTCGATCGCTGTCCCATCGGGGAGCGTCGTCCGGGCGTCGATCGGAAGGCCGGCCGCATCTTCTCCGCGGCGGCGGCCAATCGCATCAAAATGCTCCAGGGCGAAGCCGAATGGGTCGATGCGAGCGTGGCATGTGGCGCACGCCGCGTCACTGCTGTGCCGTTCGATCAATTGGCGTTCGGTCAATCCGGCGGGGACAGTATCACCAAGCTGCGGCACGTTCTTCGGTGGCCGGGGCAGCTTCTCGCCGAGCAACACCTCGCTGATCCAGTTGCCTCGCAGAATCGGACTGGTGCGTGTTGCACCGGATTGCTTCGCCAAGGTTGTTGACAGGCCCAGGATGCCGCCGCGACCGTGTTGCTGGATGCCATCCACCCGTCGCCATGCCTCGCCATCGACTCCCGGCACATCATAGAACATCGCCAAACGTTCGTTCAGGAACGTGTGGTCGGCGTTTAATAGCTCCAGCAACGATCGGTCACGCTGAAACAGGTCGGTCAGAAACAGGACCGCTTCTTCGTACATGGTGCCGCGCAGTTCCGCGAACTGGGGAAAGTACTTCTCGCTTTTTTGTTCGAGCGGATCGAAATCGTGGATGTGCAACCACTGGGTAGCGAACTCGGTGGCCAGCCGTCGCACACGCCCGTCCTTGAGCATCCGCTGGGTTTGCTGCACGAACAGGGCCGGTTCGTGCAGCCTGTCGCTCTCAGCCAGAGTGCGCAGCTCTTCATCTGGCATCGACGACCAGAGGAAGTAACTGAGCCGGCTCGCCAGTTCCTGATCGGTCACAGCCGCGGCCTTCGTTCCCTCGGGCGGTTCTTCCAGCCGGTACAAGAATGGAGAGGCAACGAAAACTCTTGCAAGCGACAGACGAAATGCCTCTTCGTGCGACAGCGCTAGTTCGCGAAGCTGCCCATAGAGATTCCGCAGCTCACTCTCTTCCATTTCCGAGAGCGGGCGACGCCAAGCCCGCGCGGTAAAATCGATCAGTTGATCAACATGCTGTGGTTCGCTCATAACGAGCTGATTTCGAAACATGTCGGCTCGTTCGTTGAATGACTTGACCGCATCGTCAAAAATTCCGGTCTGCGGGTGATCAATTGTCGTTTCCAGGAGCGAGTCCAGGACACTGACCAGCTTCAGCGGCTCATGGCTCACGTAGCGCAACTCATCCCAGAGCCTGTCAATCCGGGCCGCCTGATCGTCGTCGAGCATCAGCCGCACCAGGTGATCGTCCTCGCGGTACATCAACGTGAGGGTTAGCAGTTCGTCGACCGGCACGATCTGCGTATAGCAGAGTGCCGCTGGAAACAGGTTGCGGAAATCACCCATCGTCGATTCAAAGCGATTCCGAGCCTTGCTTTTTTCGCTGACGAGAATCGGGCGCCGGTAGGAAGTGGTTCGCTTGTCGGCCCCGATATTGACATGTTCAAACTTGACGATCACCTCAGCGGGAAACAGCCCGGACCTGGCGGCAGGCGTGCCTGTCACCACGTCGGCTTGCACGCTCCCTTCGCCACCCGTCTCCGGGTCAAGCGAGGCCGTCGTCACAAGCTCTCGACCCGCCAGATCGGCGGGAACGTGAATCGTGATGACCGACGGGGCACGAACACAAACCGAGGCCGCGCCGTTTGATCCGCCGTCTTCCGCCAACCAGTCGTGCAGCACCATGTCGGGCTTCCCTTCTGCGACAAGCCGCGGTTGCGTCCAGACGACAAAGTCATGCTCATTCCCGTCCCCCGCATCTCCCGCGACGAGCGAGACGACAAACTTCTCTGCTTGCTCACCCTCCTTCGGTGCCGGAATCTGGAAACGCAATTCATGTTCTGTCAGTATTGGACTGACCGCCTCCATCCACCTCGATCGGCTCCCCTTTCGCCCCAGTAGCCCGACCGGGTTGAACGTCCACAGTCCTTTCTGCCAGTCGCGCACATGGCGCGTCAGCACCGCGGCGGCGTCCGGCTTCGCGCTGCGCCAACGCGAACGCAGGTCATCCAACAGGAGCGATCGGTCGTCACCGGTCAGCATCGACCAGAGGGTACCCAGGTACTTGGCATTCAGACCACGTCCCTCCGCAACAGCTTCGATCGTTGTGTCACCCGCCTTGAGCGAATCACGTTCGGCGAGCGTTGCCGTAAAGTACCTCTCCAGCGGTAAGCAGCCTGCGTTGCCAAGATGAGACATGCCGTATCCGTAGTGATCCGCAAGTCTCTCGATGACACTGTAGTCACCATAGAATGCACGAATCTCCGCGAGACTCTCATCGGTCCAGTCGCGCGGCGTCGTGTTGGGTGAGAATCGAAACCCGTCCGGCAACAACACCGCGTGTGCGGCAACCTCCTTTCCCGCATCGAGGTATTTCCGCAGCAGCCCCGGTGACATCACCAGCGCGTTGCCGGTGTTCGTGAAACCCTCTCCCGCAGCTCCCTCGCTGGGAAATTCACGAGCGGGGTCCAGTGGCACCCCTGTCAAATCACGCACCGTGTAGGTGTACTCGGCATTGTCCAGTCGCCGCAAAACGACCGGCCCGGGATCCCCGGCGCGGTCCAGCGCCTGGGCATGAAGGAACTGTTCCACCCACGTCCGCAGATCCTCCCGTTCTGACCGAGTCGGTTGCTCCGAGTCTTCCGGTGGCATCTCGCCAACATCGAGCATCTCGATAACCTTCAGCCAAACTCCCTCGTCGGCCCGCAGGTCCCGGATCGTGGTAAACCGTTCAAGCCCCAGGTCTCCCTCGCGTTTCTCGGTTGAGTGACAGACAAGGCAGTATTCCTGTAACAGGGGCCGTATCTGTCGCTTGTACTCGCTGCCGAGCGAGGCAAAGGACCGTGGCTGGTCAGCGGCCAACCTGGCAGGAGCGAGCAGAAGTCCTATTCCAAGACAGCAGAAGAGCAGGGGGACGGAAAATGTCTGTTTCACATCCATCTCGTTCATTTCGTTCATTTCGCCTGCCAGCTTTCTTCTCAGCCGGCCCTTGAGAATTTCATCCATCAGCACGGGTCAAAGCAATTCACGAATTGGCGTACCCCGGGCCAGGATCGGAATCGGACGACCTGCCAGGTTATCGAATTCCCTGTGAACATCGATGCCAAGATGGTGGTACATCGTGGCAAGCATGTCGTAGGGCCAGAGGCGGCGATCCTTGGGAATTTCACCCTTGGAGGTCGATGATCCGATCACCTGTCCGGATCGGAAGCCCCCTCCCGAGACCAGCACGCTCTGCAAATCACCCCAGTGGTCACGCCCCGCATCCTTGTTGATCCTCGGTGTGCGACCGAACTCACCCCAGACAACCAGCAACACTTTCTTGTCCAGGCCGCGCTGGTGGAGGTCCTCGATCAGCGCCGTTACCGCGCGATCCATGCGTGGACAGGCCTTGTTCATGCCCGGTTCCAGTTCCCGGTGCAGGTCCCAACCGCTGCTGCTAAGCCCGATGCCCGGATCAACGATCGTCACAAACGTCACACCCGCCTCCACAAGCCGCCTCGCCAGCAAGGCAGTCTGGCCCGGCCGCGTCGGACCGTAACGTTCCCGCGTGCGCTGATCTTCCTGATCCAGGTCAAAAGCCTTCCTGGCTCGCGGCCCGGCGATCATCTCGAACGCCGACTGCTGGAAATGGTCCATCGCATCCATCATTCCTGAGTGGTCGGCCTCACGTCGAAGACGGTCAATCCGTGAGAGCAACTGGCGGCGACTGGAGAGGGACGACAACGTCAACCCGTCCGCCAGGTCAAGATTTCCAGTTCGGAAGTCGCGATCCTGCCCCGGGTCCTTTCCATCCCCTGTCCTTTTATCCAGGATAATATAGGGGTCATGTTGCCGGCCCAGGTAAGCAGCAGCATGCGGATAATGTCGTCCGGGAACCTCATCAAGCGGATAGCCGATGTGAACATACGGCGGCATCGCCCGGTGATGTGCTCCGCGGACCAGCCCCGTCACCGAACCAATCGCCGGGTGACTTGAGCCCTTGAATGGATTGACACCGTTGGCCTTGGCGTCGTGACCGGTCTGGCACCAGTGCATGCCATGTTGATGGTCACTGTTATCGTGCCCCATGCTGCGGATCAAGGTCACCTTGTCGATCACGCTGGCGTGCATGGGCAGTGTTTCACAGATCTGGATCCCGGGCACATTGGTCGAGATCGTCCGGAACGGCCCGCGAAAGTCGCTTGGAGCATCAGGCTTGGGGTCGTATGTTTCCTGGTGACTGGCCGCACCTCCCAGCCAGTACTGGATGACCGCCGTATCGGCCGGGAGTTTGCCGACTGCTGCAGCGATCGCCTGCCCCTGGAGGATGGTGGGCAGGCTGAGGGCCCCAAGGCCCGCCCCGAGAAACATCCGGCGACTGAGCATCGCCTGCCGATAGCCTGCACATCCGGTTCCCAACATGGTGCCACCCTGGTTGCCACCTTCAACAAGTACCCTTCGCAGGGCACCGCCCGCTTATTATATCAACCGCCCTTGAGCACTCCAAGAAAAGAATCTCTCTGCAAAAGCACGCCTGGCAGGATTCGAACCTGCGACCTACGGTTTAGGAAACCGTTGCTCTATCCCCTGAGCTACAGGCGCATGTGAGGAAGATCATGATCATTCCCTAACCCTACTTGATACCAACAGGAAGAAACGATCAAGCGGGTTTCCTCGTATCGGGAAAGCCAACGGGTGGTGGACCCCTAACGCAGCTGCCGGGAAATATCACGCTGCAGGCGGCGAAAAAGGTCACGAATCTGGTCGGAAGGTGTTTGGGGTGGCTGTTTTTGAGGCGGGAGAGGCTTGCCTGGTTGGCCTGGGGGCGGAGGGTTCTTCTCCTGTTCATTTTCAGCAGGAGCCTTGCTCGTGTAATAAAGCCGGATAGTTCCACTACGAAACAGGAGCTCGACAAGCTGCTTCGAGGGCTGGGCCGTGATCGAGTAGACAACATCCCCATACTGGCGTTTCTGATCCAGCACCGCCTCGCCACTTTCCTTGTCGAGCCCCAGCAGGAAGCCCTGGTACATCGAGCGGCCCATCTCATCGGTCATGCGGATCTGCTGCATGAACAACAGCAGGGGCAGGTGCTCGACACGGTCCATTCGCAGTGCCTGGGAAAGCACTTCACGGGACCAGATCACCTCACCCGACCTGTCATCCAGGGAACTCACCGGTCCATGGACACTGACAGCCGTGGCCATGGTGGGATTGTTCATCTGGTTAGGCATCTCGTTTTCCTTCTGTGTTACCACCAGGTAGCGGCCGTGGTTATGGAAAACGGCAGCCCCGATCAGGTCCTCGGGCACCTCGACCCGGGACTCGAGCAGTTGTTTCCCGCTGGAAAAATCCAGTACGGTTATCTTTCCATCGGGGGCAACGGCCGCCAGCTCCCGGGGATTGACCATCCAGGGGTGCGTTCCGGCCGGAAATTCCCGGCTCCAGATTTCCTCCTGCTGCCAGGCATCCAGTAGTTGCCAGTGGCATCCCTGCTTGTCACTCTGCCATGTCAGCAGTTCTCTGCCACGGGTTGCCATCCTCTGCTGGATCGGTGGAATCTGCCGCCGGCCAATTTCCTGTCCATCACGGAGCCGCAGGACCAGGCAATCCTGGCTGTCCGGTGCAGTTACAAACAGCAACTCGTGATCACCGAACAGGTCACAGCCGAGTGACAGATCACGGCGCTGCCAGACCACCTCACCGCTGCGAGATGAAACGGCGACCAGCTCGCTGCCCCTCTGGAAGCAGGTGACATCCGGCGTCACGTGCAACGGAATTTTTTCCGCTGCCGGCAATGCCCTGGCCATATTCTGCAGGACCTGGATACCAAACTGGTTGATCCCGAACTGCATCTGCCAGCTGGTGGAGTCCTTCCAGGTATTCTTTTGCCACTTCACCTTTGCTCCCCGTTCGCTGGTATCGAGTGCAAGGACCCGGTCACCTGTCCAGGCAATGACCATGCTGCCCAACCGGCTCCCCTGCAAGCGATGGTAACTTGGTCCCCGGTAGGGAACCGAGACATTCTCTGTTGCCGCGTTCAATTCCCAGCGAGTATTCCCCAGCGGTCCTGTGGCAGAGATGATCCGTGCCTGGGAATCCACTTCCAGCCTGATCGACTCCAGGAACTGCTCCTGGTTATCCCGCAGGCGAATCGGGTAGCGGTAAGAGATTCCCCGCGTACCGCGAGTTTCCCGCACATGTGGCTTGCGATTCTCCCAGTGGTCTGGCGACGGGATCTGCCCGCTCCCTTTTCGCGTGGGGTCCTCTGCTGGCCGGGCATCGCTGAGCTGCTTGCCGGTCATCCCGTCCAGGCAAGGCTGGTTGGTAAATTCAGTTTCCAGCAGGCGAAAGACAGCCGACGCCCTGCCAAACTGCTTGGACGCCTGGTAAACCGCTGCCAGCCTGGCCGTTGCCTCCCCTTGTTCCGCCGGTGTCCCCACGGCCATCACCCTGCGCAGCAGGAAGTCGGCATCCGCAAACCGTTGCTCCCGAGTTGCCATAACAGCCTTCCCCAGCCACAACCTGGCCGCGATTGGCAGGGCAGCAAACAGCTCGCTGGCAGCCGGGTGTTCACTGGCATACTGCTCAAGGAGTTGCTGCATCGCGAGCCGGGCCTCCGCGTTTGCCGCCAACCAGATCTCCAGCAAGCGAGCCTGGATCCAGCGGTCCCGGCGAACCTGCCGGACGCTATCGACAAATTCCATCCTGGCAAGCTCCTCCTCAAGGTCTGCGAGCAGCAAGCAGGCATCCAGTGCACCGAGCGGATCACTACCCTTCTGGTAAACCTGCACCAGTTCCTTGAGGAAAGTGGCATCGGGACTGGAACCACGCAGCTTTGGAAGCAGTTGCTCCACCCGTTGCCTGGTGGCATCAAAATCGGCATGCAGCCCATCGACCAGGGCCAGCGAGAGCAGGTGGCTGGCACGGCTGTTTTTTCCCCGCTCCAGGACCTCGAGAAACCGGCCAATGGCGGCCTGGATCTCCCCGGAATAAAGGAGCAGTTCACCATCGTCCAAAAGCAGGCCCGTCTCCCCGGGTTTATCTGCCAATTCCGCCAGCACCCGCTCGCGTCGTTTCTCCAGCGGCTGAAAATCCCAGAGCCCGGTTGCCGTCTGCGACAAAATGCGGTCCCGGCAACGGACCAGGTTTCCAGGAACCTGCTTGTCGATTGAGCGGGAGCGACTGGCAAGTCGACCATCGCTTGTATCAAAGGCAATCACCTCTCCAATCGAAAGCGGCACATAGAGCCTTCCCTCGGCAAGGTAGCCGCGTCCGGAGGGAGTGGATCCTGGAGGGTAGGGCGAATGATCTCGTTCCCAGGCCGATTCCCCATCGGATATTCGCAGGGCGCGGATCCCCCGGTGGCCAACCAGGTAAACGACATCCTTCTCCACTCCTGCCACATACCAGCTGTCGTTTCGTGGCGTCGCCCAGAAAACCTGTCCACTCAACAGGTCCAGGCAATAGAGCCGTTCAGAATCTGCTGCAGTCAGTAGTACCCGGCCCTGAGAAATTGTCGCACTGTTATCGGCCCAGCTGGAAAACAGGCCATGCACGTTACTCTGGACCTTCATCAATCGCAGCTG
>JAPYUD010000107.1:0-9234 GCA_029936215.1 Pirellulaceae bacterium
CCACTGGGGAGATCAACCCGGACCTGGACAAGTGATTTCATGGTTTTTCTTCCTCCCCCTGCAGATCATCCCTCTGGCGTTCCCTGTCGATTAACAGGTCGGTACGTCCCGCCAGGCCCTGGGTCCACATCCTCAAGCCCTCAAGGCGTTTTCGGCCCTGGGCAAAATAGACCTCGTCGAGCGTGGCCAGGTGTTCCCTCTCAAGTTCTGCCCGTCGTTCTTGCCAGCCTTCCGGCAAGTCGACCATTTCCATTAGTGCCATCTGCCGGATCAGGCTGTCGGCAATCCACTGGTGTCCTTCCAGGGATGGATGCACATGATCGACCAGCTGTGGTCGGCCGACAACCCCGGGGGCCATGCGGCGGATAAATTCTGCCCGCACGTCCACCACCGGGACCTGGTTCTGCCTGGCGATCGTGGAGAGCACGTCATGCATCGATTCGAGCATCCGAAGAGGGCAGAGGTCCTCGTCCTTGGCCCGAAGGAACAAAGTACGCGCGTCCTCGAGCTTGCCCTGGGCCTCCATGAAACGGCCCTGCAGGTAGAGTGCGTCTGCCCGGCGAGGATCGATGGCAAGCAGCTGGTCCAATAGGTCGATCCGCTGGTCGACCAGCAGGGATTGGTCCATGGCGGCAGATTCGAGCAGCTGCTCACATCGCTGGGTTTGCTCGCTTGAGAGGCGCTGGTCAAAAGTCGACTTGAAAGGAGGGCTATCACGAAGGTCCTCCACCGGGTTGACCACCAGTATTGGCACATCCGACTCCCGTGCCAGGCGGATCATGCGACGCAGGTTCAGCTCAAAATGGTCAATCACCTGGTGCTGCCAGGCATCGTCACGCTGGTAAAGTGCCAGGCCACCTTCCTCGTCCAGCCGGGCATCGACCTCGGTGGGAAGGGTCTGCTGCCCGGAGGATGTTTCCTGTTCTCCTTGCAGTGCCAGCCAGCCGCGGCGGGCCAGGGCTACGGTGCGCAAACGGCTGGCCGCCAGCTGGGAGAGTCGTGCCAGGCCCGAGGGCTCCCGGTATTTCCCGTAACTGCGGTCTTCCAGGAACTCGTTGTGACCGGTGTAGAGAATCACCAGGTCTGGTTCATGGCCGAGGACTTCCTCCAGGATCGGCACGAGGCGATAACTCGCGTAAGATACCCCGCCACAGTTGACCACGTCCCATTGCCTCCCGGGCTCGGCCGCTTGCAGGCTCAGCTCAAGCCACTGGCTAAACGCGGTGGGAGGTTGATAGGGTCGTCCCTGGACGGTGGATCCTCCCAGGCAGAAGATGCGAAAGCTGCCTGGGTCCTTGCTGGCAGCGAAGCCGGATTCGGCAAAGAACTTTCGACGGCTTTCGGAAATGGTGTAACGCGCCCCTGTCTCGTCCAGCTCGAAGAGGGGCTGAACCTGCTCAAAAGCGATCCAGGGATCGTAAAGTTCATCTGGGGCGGGCAGCCCGGTCAGCCGCAGGGCCACTTCCATCACGACAAGCGGCAGTAAGCCGGCCAGGACAGCCCCGCCGCGGAATAACCATTTTCGGCCGTTTGAATAAACCATCAGGGAGTATGCCGGTGGAAAAACAATACCGTGCAACAAGGAGAGTTTTTGCTTTCTGTCTGCAACTACGGTTATACCGCGCCCCGGCAGGCCGGTTTTCACGAGGTCCGGTTTCGGTGGGAAACTATCGTCATTGAACTTGAGCGGGCGAACCGATATTCTGGTTAATAGAGATCTGGACAAGATCGTTTCGAAAAGGTTCATTGATGTCCCGCTGCCCTGTTTTCCAGCACGGCGACCATGCTTTCACCGGCCTCCGCGGTCGGCAACGTGAAGGCCTGGTGATGCGTGACCGGCGGGGCATGCTCAAGGCTGGCCTGGCCGGTCTTGCCGGGTTGTCACTCCCTGGGCTGCTGCGGCAGCGAGCCGAGGCAGCTGCCGGTGGCCGGGAAATGGGTACAGGCAAGAGCGTGATCCTGCTCTGGATGGCAGGGGGGCCGAGCCACCTTGATACCTGGGACCCCAAGCCGGATCGTCCTTTTGAAAACCGGGGGCCGTTTGGTGTCACCCAGACATCCCTGCCAGGCATCCAGATCTGTGAACACCTGCCCAAGCAGGCTCGCATCATGGACCAGATCACGACGATTCGCTCGGTCGACTGCCGCAAGAGTAACCATGAACCGAACATGGTGATGCAGACAGGGAATCGTGACTCTGCCCCACGCGTCAGTCCCAAGGGATACAAGTGGCCGGCGATCGGGTCGGTGATTTCCAGGGTGCATGGATCCAATCATCCAGCGATGCCAGCCTATGCTGCTTTCCAGCGGAGCAAGTCCCACGTCGCTTATGCCGGCTACCTGGGCAAGCAGTACGATCCTTTCATGGCCCAGAAGGCTGCTCGCCTGCCGGTCCTTGACCTGGTCGGCAAGGAGACCGGCACGATGTCGGGTGCCGATCTCTTCCAGATGCCCTCCGGCCTGACTTTCGACCGCGTCCAGAACCGGCGCACGCTGCTGAAGGACTTCGATCGAATCAAGCAGGCTCTCGATTTAAACGGATCGATGGAGGCGCTTGACTATTACCACCAGCAGGCGGCGGAAATGGTGCTGGGACGTCGAGCCCAACGAGCATTTGATCTCTCGCTTGAGGATGAGAAGACCCGGGAGAAGTACGGCACGCACCTCTGGTCGCAACAGGTCCTGCTGGCTCGCCGGCTGGTGGAAGCAGGAGTTGCCTTTGTCACGGTGGACTTGAGCTACCATACGGCCTCTGGCACCTGGGACAATCACGGTATCCCGGGAGGTGTCTACGGGGGAATTTCCAAGGGGCTCGGTCCCCTGCTGCCATTGTTTGATCACTTCTACACGACCCTGCTGGAAGACCTCCGGGAGCGCGGCTTGCTCGACGACACCCTGGTGATTGCCATGGGGGAATTCGGTCGTACTCCCAATATCGGCACGCAGGAGAGTATCGACGGCCGCAACCACTGGCCGGTAGTGATGTCCATGTTGCTTGCCGGCGGCGGACTTCGCCATGGCCAGGTGATCGGAGCCAGCGAACGTGACGGCAGTGATATCCATAGCCGCCCCGTGACCCCAGCTGACCTGGCAGCCACGATTTACCGGCATTTTGATGTGCCGCTTGATACGACGTACGAGGATCCCAATGGTCGTCCTCACTATGTTGTGCAGGAAAGGGGCCGGCCCCTCAAAGAGCTTTTCTAGAAGCTTCCCCGGCCTTCTGGCTGGAACGGTTTCCACGCTGGCACGCTCTTTAACCGCTACAACCGTCACCACGTATCCGGCAGGCGTCGTGTCATTCCACTGGTGCCTGTTGTGAAGTTTTTCTCACTCGTTCGGCCGATTGCTTCGGTCATCACTTTCAGCATCCGAACTGGTCGATCTTGAATACAGGCGAGTACCTGTTTTCTTGAAATGGACGAGTCGATGTTCCCTGTGACCTGGAGAGAGGATGCCGATCGAGAGCCTGCCAGCACCTGCCTGGCCAGGATGCGAAGATCGTGCGCTATCGCACTCCTGCTGTTGGTGGGGCCGGCCTGGTCAGATGCTGCGGATTCATCGCAGCAGACGATCTCGCGAACTCCCCATCCGGCCGTGGTACGGATTATCTCGCTGGAAAAGTCAGGTACCTCCTACGGTTCCGGATCGCTGGTGGCGCGACAGGGCTCCTACGGGATCGTGGTTACCAACTGGCACGTGGTACGTGATGTGGACGGGGAGATCCTGGTGACGTTTCCGGGCGGTTTCCGATCCACGGCCAAGATTCTCAAGACCGACAAGACCTGGGACCTGGCAGCTCTCCTGGTCTGGAGCCCGGATAAGGTCAAGGTGATTCCCATTTCCAGCACCTTGCCCCGGCCCGGGGACCCGCTGGCGATCGCCGGTTACGGATCGGGTTCCTTCCGCGCGGTGGCAGGTACCTGCAAGCAGTACGTTGCTCCGGGTGTCAATCTCCCCAGTGAAATGATCCAGTTGTCCGCAGTTGCCAGGCAGGGGGACTCCGGTGGCCCGATCCTCAACGAGGAGGGTGAGCTGGCCGGTGTCCTGTTTGGAGCCAGCTGGCGTTCCACCTCCGGAAGCCATTCCCAGCGAGTCCAGTCTTTCCTGCAGCCGGTGTTAAAGGAATTCAACAGCAGGCCAGCTCAGCTGGCCGAGCGGAACAAGCTACCCGCCTACCGCTGGCAGCAGACAGGTTCTCCCCAGCCCCTGCAGGCAGAACAGGAGACCACACCCATCGCGACCGCGCTGCCGGAAAAACCGCTCCAGGGGATAACACCTGGCGGGACAGGGCTGGCGACCGCCAGGCCCCTGGTTCCCCCTGCTCCTGCCCTGCCATCGTCAACGACCGCGTCCACCCCGCCGCGGGCGATTCCCCTGTCCAGCGGTAACGACAAGGCGGCGAGCTCAACTTCCATGGTCAGCAGCGAGCAACCGCAGGCAGAGCTTGAAGAATCACCAATCGTCCAGAAGACCATCCACTGGAAGGATCTGCTCGGGCATAACTGGATGCAGCAGCTCAAGTCCCTGCTGGCAGCGATCGGTGCACTGACCATCCTGGTCCAGCTGGCTCGCAGGTAAAAGAGTTGCCTGGCGCAGCGAATGCGTTAAAACTGGAGGCTCGTTGACTCGTTTCAAGCCTCGATGGTCATTGCTGATGCCAACCCGCCGCTCTTTTGTCACCGGGATGATAAGCACGCTTGCTCTTCCCCTGCTTCCGAGTGCCGCTGCTTCTCGCCGCCGCCACCTGCTGCTCGGGTTCGGCACCTATGGGACGCGTGGCCTCTCTACCGAGGATGCCATTCGACTGATCGCTGCAAATGGTTACGACGCCATCGAGTTGACGGTCACCGCAGGTTGGGACGCGTCCCCGGAAATGATGTCGGCCCGGCGACGAGAGGAAGTGCGTGCCCGGCTCTCTGAATCTGGACTGGAGTTAACCTCCTTGATGGCGAGCATCAATCCTTCCGCGGACGCTCTCCAGCAGCACAAGAACATGGCCCGGCTGCGCGGCAGTGCCGAACTGGGCCGGCAACTCTCCGCCGGTTCTGCTCCCCAGATCCAGACCGTGCTGGGTGGAGGAAAGTGGGAAGAACGCCGTCAGATGTTCGTGGACCGGCTGGGCGAGTGGGCAGAACTGGCCGAGGAAACCGGCAGCGTGATCTCGATCAAGCCGCATCGTGGTGGTGCGATGTCCCGGCCGTCGCAGGCAGTATGGATATTCAAGCAGCTGGGAAATCCCCGCTGGCTGCGGATGGTCTATGATTTCAGCCACTACATCTTCCGGGATATGCAGCTGGAGGAGACGATCCGCGAATCTGCCCGCTATACCAACCAGGTAGTGGTCAAGGATACGGTTCGGACAGCGGACGGTGGGACCACCTTTGTACTGCCTGGGGAAAGCGACAACATTGACTACGTGCGACTGTTGCGACTTTTTCAACGCCATGGCTACCGGGGCGACGTCAGCTGTGAGGTGAGTAGTGCGGTCTGGCGGCAGGAGGGATATGATCCGAAGTTGGCGGTCCAGACCTGCTACCGGAACATGTCGGCCGCCTTCCAGGCAGCCGGCCTGCGGCGGTAAGCCAAACAACAGGGAGCTGTCGCAATCCGCTATAATTGCCCAGCAAAGCTCAACCTCAACTGCCGGCAACGACATACGATGGACCAGATCAAGCACCGACCGCGGTTGATCCTGGCAGCTGCCCTGCTGCTTGGCTGCCTCCCAGGTCAACTCCAGGGCCAGGATGACGACCTGGAATACGATTACGGGTTGCTGGCGACCTACCGGGATAGCAATGGGAAAGAGGTCTCTCGCATCGAGGAGACCCCCGCGCTGAACTGGCGAGGGAGGCTTCCCGATGCACGGCTGTCGGGGAACAGCTTTTCTGCCCGCTGGGAAGGATACGTTCTCGTCCGTTCTGCAGGTGACTACCGGTTCTTTCTGCATGCCCAGGGTTCAGTACGCCTGGCAGTCAACGGGGAGGTTCTTGTAGATCAAACGTTTGCAGAACCTGCCTGGGTGACAAGTGACCCGGTGGAACTGGATTTTGGCTGGCAGCCGCTACAGATTCAGTTCCAGAAGGAGGGCGATTCAGCACGGCTTGGCCTTTTTTGGTCAGGACCGACCTTTCAACTGGAGCCGCTCACGCGGCAGCACCTGTTTCATGACCCGGGCAATGCCCCGCACGATCGTTTCGAACACGGCCGCCAGCTTCTGCACGGGCTTCGCTGCCAGGCATGTCACCAGGTCCCGGGTCTCCCCACAGCTCTCGCTGCCCCCTCGCTGCTGAAAGTGAACGGCACGCTCCAGGCTGACTGGATCGTGAGGTGGCTCAGTAACGAGAGTGCCGGGCATCCCGGTGACAGGCGGATGCCTGCCATGGGGCTGGATGAAAAACAGGCAATGGATGTCGCTGCATACCTGCTTAGCCGGTCTGAAAAACCGGTCCCCGGGGGAATCCCTCCACTGGCGGAGAAGGATCGCCTGGCTGTCCGGCTGGCTGGCAAGCAGCAGCTGCTGACCACCGGTTGCCTCGCCTGTCACCAGGTCGATGGCCTTGGAAGTAACGGCCTCTTCGCCGGGCCAGACCTGTCAGATGTTGGTGCAAAACGACCTGGGTCGTTTTTTGGCAGCTGGCTGAAATCACCGGAGAAGCTCAATGCGCAGCACCGCATGCCGCGGTTTGAACTCAGTGACAAGGAACGCCAGGCCCTGTCAGTTTACCTTGCCGGTCGCCGCCATGAGCGAGGACTGAACGAGGAGGTAAATGAGTTGGAAGTTCGTGATCGTGTCGAGCAGGCGGCCACGGTTGAAACCCGCGTGGCAGCAGGAAAAAAACTCTACGAGCGTCTCCGCTGCGATGCCTGTCACGGCAAGGGAGGCGAAGACAAATTTCTCACGTCCGGTGGCCAGCTCTCGGCCAGCTCACGCTGGAACAAGGGTTGTTTGGACAAGGGCGACGGTGAAAGCTTGCTTCCCCTTTATCGACTGGAAGAAGCGGACCGACAGGCGCTGGAGGGATTCGTCCGCCAGGTCCATCCCGGACCGAGCCATGTTCCGGTCTCGCTGCGGGTCGCGGAACGCGGGTGCCTTGCCTGCCATGCTCGCCAGGGGGCTTCCGGGTTGGGACCCCTTTTGCCGGCCGTGGCCGAAAAGCACGGGGAGCTCTCATCATTGCTGTCGGCCATGGTGCCGCCGTCGCTTAACAGCGTGGGGGACAAGCTGACAGACAAGGCACTGCGAGGTGCGATTGCCAGATCGGATCCAGTCCACCGGCCCTGGTTGAAAGTTCGCATGCCTGCATTTCGATTTGCCGGCGGGGAGCTGGATCAACTGGTCCAGTATCTGGTCGATGAAGATCGTATCCCCGTACCCACTCCCACGCTGCCCCGCCTGCCGGACACCCACGACGACAAGCTGGTCACCGCTGCCGGCAGTCGGCTGGTCACGACCGATGGGTTTGGCTGTACCAGTTGCCACGAGGTGGGAGGCGTCAAACCACCGAAGGCACCCCTCAACGCGATGGGGCCGGACCTGACGAACCTGGCAGAGCGGATCCGGCGGCCCTGGTATGAACGCTGGGTGCGAAATCCTGTCCGCATCGTACCGCGGATGGAAATGCCGTCGGTGCAACTTGCCGTCAAGGGAGTTCTGGAAGATAACCTGGCAGATCAGCTCGATGCGGCCTGGTATGTACTCAATAAGCCTGGATTCCGTCCCCCGGAACCAGGGGCGCTGCGGATTGCCCGCCAGGCAGGAGATGGGGGCCTGAAGCAGCCGGCACTCGTGCTGAGCGACGTGTTCTTCTTTAACGGCGTACGTTATATCAAGCCGCTTGTGGTTGGCCTGCCAAACAGGCACAACGTGCTTTTTGACCTGGAAGCGAACAGGCTCACGGACTGGTGGCAGGGGGATGCCGCTCGCCAGCGAACCCGCGGGAAGTCCTGGCTTTGGGAGATGACCACACCTTCCTGGCTCCAGGGCAAGCCGGCTGGGAGTGAAATCCTGCTGGTTCACGGTGACACCCGGCTCGAACCAGTTCAACGTGGGCAATTTGCCAGCGAGGTGGATGGCTGGGAAAAAATCCCCGGCGGCTTGTCCTTCAGCCAGCGATTGAAGTTCTCTGCTGGGGACGGGGAGCGCTGGCTGCACGTCGAGCAGCGGTTCGAGGCTTTCAAGGCGAACGATGATTCAGGCTTTCGTCGCCACTGGAAAATCCGTGGACTCCAGCCGGGAGAGACTGTCCGCCTGGCAGTTTTTGATCCGGACCAGGTCCAGGCTCGCGTCGTGGAAAAGGGCCAGGCTGTCTTGCTGACACCCGATGGTTTAACCCGGATTTCCATTGATGGCGAATTCCCTGCACGAATTCAAACTGCCGGGATCATCGATGCAGGGCCTGGCGGCGATGGCCTGCTGCAGTTGGCACTTGTTTATAGCAGCCGGTATCCCCCTGACCAGTTTCCCGTGAAGCTCATCAAGCCGGATCCACCACCGCCACTGGCGCTCAACGTGGCCCCCGGTATTCGAGTCACTCGCTTGCCATTGGCGGATGAGCTGATGCCAACCGGGCTTTCCTGGCGCAGTGACGGAACCCTTTTTGTGAGCTCGCTCAAGGGCCGTGTCTGGGCAGCCAGGGACACCGACGGGGATGGCCTGGAGGATCAACTCACGCCGTTCAGTGACGAACTGGCGGCTCCCTTTGGTGTGGTTGCCCACGATGACCACGTGGATGTAATAAACAAGTACGCGCTGTTGAGATTGTATGACCTGGACGGGGATGGCCGGGCAGAACGGACGGAAACCGTGGCGTCGGGCTGGGGGCACACGGTGGATTATCATGACTGGGCGGTGGGTATTGCGACCGATGCGAGGGGGAATTACTACATTGCCACACCCTGCCAGCAGGATGATCGCAGCCTGGCTGCTGCGCACTTGCGAGGACACGTTATCCAGCTTTCCCCCCGGGAGCCGACAGAAGACGATCCTGCCAGGTACTCGGTGAAGTCCCTGACGGCGGGCCATCGATTCCCGGTGGGAATCGCCAGGAACCAGCAGGGGGATCTGTTCGTGACTGACAACCAGGGCAACTACAACCCCTTTAACGAGCTGAACCATGTGGTTGCCGGCCGACGGTATGGATTTATCAACAAGCTGGAACGGAAACCGGACTTCAAGCCTCCGTTGACAGCACCCGCTATCGACATTCCGCATCCCTGGACCCGGAGCGTCAA
>JAPYUD010000108.1:0-9231 GCA_029936215.1 Pirellulaceae bacterium
TTCTTCCAGCGGCACTTGGCACCGTTGGGCCATCCCGTGCCCCCATGGACCTGGACAGCAATACTCCCGGCATCGCCGAGTTTTGCGTGGATACCTTCCTTGTCATAGCGTTCGGTGGTGGCACTGGTGCCGTCAAACTCGCTGACCTTCAGACCGTTGATCCAGGTGGTGATGTAGGGGAACTTGCCCTCCACCCTGACCCGTGCGGTGTTCCAGTCGTTCACCTTCCAGGCCTTGACCCATGCCTCCGGCGTGCAGCTGTGCACCATGCCGACATCCTTGGCCGTGAGGTGCTTGTCGGTGGTAATGCCGACCAGCTTCTTGTCGGCGTCGTACTTGCCGTTGATGTCAAAGGTGCGGGTGTTAAAGCCGGTGGTTCCCTCGCCGTAAATGTGCCCCACGTTTCCAGCGTCGTGATAGTCCACCATCATCTGGAAGCACTGGCCAACGTCGTTGCCTCGAAGGAACAGGCCGGAGCAGACACCCCAGTCCGGTTTCATGTCGATCTTCAGTTCAAAGTCCTGGAACTTCCTGTCGCTGAGCAGGATGCCACCGTTGCCGGAGCCAGGAGGATCCTGCTGGCCGGTGATCGTCCCTTTCTCGACGGTCCACTGTCCACCGGTACCATGGCCGATCCGCTCGGGGTTCTTGTGCCAGCCCTCGAGCGTCTTGCCGTCAAAAAGGTTTTCCCACTTATTCTTGGCCGGGGCTGCAAAGGCCAACTGGTGAAGGGATCCGCCGGTAGCAATGGCTGTCGATGCTGCCAGGGAACTGGCCAGGAAAGTACGGCGATCGGTCAAGTTCGTGCTCATGGTGAAATGTCCTCGCTGGTGTTCTGTCACTGCATGCGTGCATCATGATAATCGCGTGAGTCGGTCAAGGGCAACGATGTAGATGGAATTCCTGGCGATCTTTGAGCTGCTGGTGCGAGCCTGTCGAGCTTCGTAGACTAGACGCAGCACCCGGAGATCCGTTTGTTTCCCACGGAGAGATTCCATGACCTTTCGTCGTCTGCTTTGCCTGCTGGCACTTGCCGTGCTGCTCCAGCCGATCTCGGCGCCCCTGCGGGGGGCTGATCGGCCCAATATTATATTCATCATGGCCGACGACCTGGGGTACGGGGACCTGGGATGTTATGGCCAGCAGCGGATCAAGACGCCAGCAATCGACCGGCTGGCGGCCGAGGGGATGCGGTTCACCGATTTCTATGCCGGCAGCACGGTCTGTGCGCCCAGTCGCTGTGTCCTGATGACCGGTTACCATACCGGGCGCTGTTTCATCCGGGGCAACGGCAAGGACAACCTGCGTCCCTCGGACGTGACGGTTGCCGAGGTGCTGGCTGCCGGTGGGTACCGCTGCGGCATGTACGGCAAGTGGGGCCTGGGCCACGAGGGTTCCAGCGGCCTGCCCACGCGGCAGGGATTTGATGCCTTCTACGGGTACCTCGACCAACACCATGCCCACAATTATTATCCCACTTTCCTGGTCAATAATGAGCGGCGAGTGAAGCTTGCCAATGTCGTCCCCAAGGAGGGGCAGTTTGGCCAGGGGGTGGCGACACAGAAGAAAGAATACAGCCATGACCTGATCATGGCCGAAGCGATGAAGTTTCTCGATGCGAACCACAAGAAGCGGTTCTTTCTTTACCTGCCGCTGACCATCCCCCACGCCAATAACGAGGCTCGCCAGGCCGGCATGGAGGTACCTGACTTCGGCCAGTATGCCCAGCTCGACTGGCCGGAACCGCAAAAAGGGCATGCCGCCATGATCAGCCGGATGGACCGGGACCTGGGCGTCCTCTTCCAGCGGCTCAAGGACCATGACATTGACGAGAAAACAATTGTCTTCTTTACCTCCGATAACGGGCCTCACCGCGAGGGAGGGAATAACTCTGATTTCAATGACTCCAATGGACCGCTCAAGGGGGTCAAGAGAGATCTTACCGACGGGGGCATCCGCGTGCCCATGATCGTGCGCTGGCCCGGTCATATCGAGGAGGGATCGACCAGCCATTTTGCAGGAGCTTTCTGGGACGTGATGCCCACGCTGGCAGAACTGGCAGGAACCGGGAAGCAGGTGCCAGGCGACATCGACGGCCTCTCCTTCCTCCCCAGCCTCTTGCAGCAGGGAACCCAGCACGAGCACGAGTACCTTTACTGGGCCTTCTATGAACGGGGTGGGTCAAGGGCACTCAGGAGTGGCGACTGGAAGGCTGTTCAGCAGCCGATTCACTCCCCGGTGCGACTTTACGACCTCAAACAGGACCTGGGAGAAGAGGTGGATGTCGCAGCCGCACACCCGGACCTGGTAAAGAAACTGACAGGGCAGATGGATGCCGCCTACGCACCTTCTGCACGATGGAAGTTCCCGGAAAAGAAGAAATAACCTCTGGAGCGGGAGAGTCGTATGAGCGGTGAGACTGTCAGGACGAGCGTGCCGCTGGCCTGCCTGCTGCTGCTGGGAGCTTCCTGGCTGGAAGCGGCGGATCGTCCCAATATCCTGCTCGCTATTTCGGATGACCAGTCCTACCCCCACGCGTCGATTTACGGGGACCAGGGAGTCTCCACCCCCTCCTTTGATCGAATTGCCAGGGAGGGACTCCTGTTCCACAATGCCTTCAGTAGTTCGCCGGGGTGCAGTCCCTCGCGGGCCTCGCTGCTGACAGGACGCTATACCTGGCAACTGGAACATGCCGGCACGCACGCCAGTAGCTTCTCCTCTCAATTTGCCTGTTACCCGGACCTGCTGGAGGAGGTGGGGTACCATGTCGGTTACACCGGCAAGCCCTGGGGGCCGGGGAACTGGAAGGCCGGGGGCCGGACACGAAACCCGGCCGGTCCCGCTTTCGCCGGCAAGACACTGGAGCGCCCGGCGAGTGGAATCAGCAACAAGGACTATGCCGAGAACTTCCGTGACTTTCTCAAGGCCCGCCCTGCCGGAGAGCCCTTCTGTTTCTGGTACGGCGCCCATGAGCCTCACCGCCGATTCGAGCAGGGGAGCGGACTGCGGCTGGGCAAGTCGCTCGAGGATGCCACGGTCCCGTCGTTCCTGCCTGACACGCCCCTGATCCGGTCGGATATTCTCGATTACTATATCGAGATCGAACATTTTGACCGCCAGCTGGGAGTGATGCTCACAATCCTGGAGGAGGCTGGAGAACTCGACAACACGCTGGTGATTGTCACCAGTGACAACGGGATGGCTTTCCCGCGTGCCAAGGCGAATTGCTTCGAGTATGGATTCCATGTGCCACTGGCGATTCGCTGGCCGGCGATGGACAGGCAGCCCGGCCGGCAGCTGGAGGACATGGTCAGTTTTGTTGATATTGCCCCCACCCTGCTGGAGGCGGCGGGCGCGAAGATCCCCCGGGAGATGGTTGGCCGCAGCCTGGTGGGGATCATCGCGAGTCGACGAGATGGGCTGGCCGAGAAGCAGCGAACGGCGGTCTATGGTGCCCGGGAACGGCACTCCAGTTCACGCTACGGGAACCTGGCTTATCCCCAGCGAGCCCTGCGAACCCACGACTACCTGCTGATCCATAATTTCCAGCCCCATCGCTGGCCAGCAGGTGCTCCCAGGAAACTCAACGCGGATGGCACACTCGGACCGATGCATGGTGCCTATCATGATATTGACGCCTGTCCCAGCCTGACCTTCCTGGTCAATGGCCGGGAGGATCCGCTGGTTTCCCGTTTTTTTCACCTCGCCGTGGACAAGCGTCCCGAGTTTGAACTCTATGACATGGGTCAGGATCCCGGCTGCCTGGAGAATCTCTACGAGTCCCGCGAGCATGCCGCGATCGCTGCCCGGCTGACGGCCCAGCTCGATCACCACCTCCGCGAGAGTGGCGATCCGCGGGCAATTGACGGGGGGGATATCTTCGAGACCTACAAGCGCTACAGCCCGATCCGCAAGTTTCCGGCGGTGGAGGTGCCATGACCACCGGTTTCTCCAGGTCCACCGCCTGGCTGGCTGGCTGCCTTCTTTTCTTCTCCTTGCCGCTTCAGGCGGAACCCTGGCAGCGGCACACGATTGACCGCACGTCACGTGGCGCTGATGGAGTTCGGCTGGCAGATGCGAACGGGGACGGGCGACTCGATATTGCTACTGGCTGGGAGGAAGGTGGCGTGATCCGGGTCTACCTGAACCCGGGACCGGACAAGGCCCGTGCCGAATGGCCCCGGGTGACTGTTGGAGAGGTCAAGTCGCCGGAGGATGCGGTGCTGGTCGACCTGGACGGTGATCGGCGAATGGACGTGGTCAGCTGCTGCGAGGGGAGCGTGCGAACGGTTTTCGTGCACTGGGCCCCGGCTGCCACGAGTGACTACCTCGACCCCGAGGGCTGGACAACAACTGGCCTGCCGGTGACCGCGGGCAGGCAGATGTGGATGTATGCCCTGCCCCAGCAGGTCGACGGCACGCACGGGATCGATCTGCTGGTCGGCTCCAAGGGGAGCGAGGCGACCGTTGGCTGGCTCGAGGCACCGCCCGATGCCCGGGACCTGGAGGGCTGGAAATTCCACTCGCTCTACAAGGCAGGCTGGATCATGTCACTCGCCGCGCGGGACCTGGACGCCGATGGGGACCAGGATGTGATCGTCAGTGACCGCAAGGGTCCCTCGCCTGGGCTGCTCTGGCTGGAGCACCCGGGCAGCGATGCCAGTGGGGACTGGCGGGAACATCGGATCGGGGCGGATGGCCTGGAAGTCATGTTCCTGGCGGTCGGAGACCTGGACCAGGACCGCCGTGAGGATATCCTGCTCAGTACCCGGAATGCCCGGATGCTGGCATTCTTCCGGCTGCCGGGCAAGGGAGTGACGTGGCGGAGTGAGCTCATTCCCAATCCGCACGGGACCCCCTACGGAAAGGCGGTGGCAATCGCGGACCTGGACGGGGATGGGCGAGCCGATATCGTGCATGACACCAACACCGGTGGTGATCGATCACACCCCGGTGTGACCTGGCTGACCCGCGGCAAGGCGACCACCGGCCCCTGGCGGGTAAAGGACATCAGTGGTACGCAGGGGGTCAAGTTTGACCTGCTTGCGACCATCGACCTGGACGGGGATGGCGACCTGGACGTCGTTGGCTGCGAGGAACGTGACAACCTGGGGGTCTTCTGGTACGAGAACCCGCTCGGCAGGTAACCTCCCGCGAATCTGGATTACTTGATCGGCGAGTAATCGGTTGGCGTCATGAACCGGCTGTCGACCTTCGTCACGATCGGCCCATCCGCTTTCGATTCGGCGAACGCTTTTTTCCAGTCCGGATCATCCTTGAATGCGGTCCAGGATGCCTGTCGTGCTTCCATCGAGGGGTAGGCAAGGATGTAGATCAGCGTGTTGGAGGAGGTCTCCTCGTCGGTGGGGGTCCAGTACCCGACCAGCTGCATCCCGTGCTTGACGAAGATCTTGTTGGTGTGGTCACGGAAACGGGCATGCAGTGCATCCAGCCTGCCGGGTGCCGTGGTATAGGTTCGCATTTCAAAAACGCGGTCTGCTTTTTTCTTGTCCCGTGCGGCGGCGTCGGTCAAAAGGGAAGTGACCAGGCCAGCACCCAGCAGGGTGACCAGGAGAAGGTATGAGGTTCGACGCATCGTATGAACTCCTCGGTTGAATATTTCACGTTGCTGATGGATCTCGTTTTCCCCTACGGGGCAACAAAGTGCAAGGGTCCTGGTCCGGCGGGCGCTGCTACAGTTCCATGCTGAAATTTGTCAGCTTCTGCACACCCTCCGCTGTCACCAGGTAGTTGTTCTCGATTCTCATGCCGGCAGCCAGTTGCGGGTCGTAGAGGCCAGGCTCTGCGGTGAAGACGTCCCCCTGCTCGAAACAGTCATCCCAGAAAGGATTCAGGTGGGGTGCCTCGTGGGGGAAGAGCCCGATTCCATGTCCCAGGTGGTGGGTAAAATTCCCCACCGCTGCCTGCCCAAGCAGTTGCTCGACCTGTCGGAACAGGTCGGCGGCACTGGCACCGGGCCGAACCGTCTCCTCCACCAGTTGGAAAACATCCATGATCCGTGACCAGGCGTCCTGCTGCATGGAGCTGGACTCGGTGACAGCAATGGTGCGGCAATTGTCGGCAAAGTAGCCGCGGTAGGCCGGGCCCAGGTCCAGGATGTAGAGTTCCCCTGCAGCGGCCACGATTCCCTCGCGAGGTGGCCCTCCGGGCGAGTTGCACTGGTAGTCATTGCCGGTCCCGGTGAGCATTTCACCACAATGTTCGACCGCCGCGGACTGCAACTGGTTAAAGACTTCCAGCTCACCAATTCCGGGCCGGATAATCTCCCGTGCCCGCTCGTACATCTTCTCAGTGGCCCCGATGGCAACCTGGATTCGTGCCAGCTCGTCGGCTTCCTTCTTTCGCCGCAAACGATAAAGCTCCGGTTCCACGTCAACCAGGTTGTCATGGAGGCGAGGTGAGAGTTTTTCGAGCAGGTGCTGTGGGAAAGTAGAAAACTCGACACCCAGCGTGACCTGTTCCTGAAGATCCAGGGCATCCACCAGTAACGGGCTGAAGGCCGCCACCTGGTCATTGCGAAGCGTCGAATGCCACTGGGCCTCGTAGCTCACCAGCTGGTCTGCGAGAGCCGAGGGGGGGACCGTGTCGGGTAATGCCAGGGTGACTTTTCCATCCGCCGTGATCGCCGCTGCTGACTGGAAGACCCACTTGCACCACTGGCCGGTGAGCCACTGGACGTTCTGGGGAGTGACGACGATGACCAGGTCAACGCCCTGCTCTTGCATCCAGCGAGTGAGTCGCTGCTGCCGGTTGCGACAGCTGGCCGGGTCAAGCGGAAGCGAGTCGCTCATGGTGAATTACTAGTTGACCGAGGGGTCGCTGGGGATCTCGGAGGGGTTGATTGAATCGCCAAGGATATCCATGCCGAGTGAGGAGGACATGGCATGCCACAACTGTTCGGTTTCGGCGAACAGGTCAGGATTCCCCGTATCGCTGTCAGACGGCACGACGAACCAGCCACCCTGTTCCAGTTCCTGTTCCAGCTGGCCAGGAGACCAGCCTGCATAGCCGCTGTAAACACGGTAGGGAGACTCGTCACGGGAGATCACCTTCTGCAGGTTGTTCTTCTGGCTGGAGAAGTGAATCCCTGGCAGGACCTGTTTCTCGGAGTACTCGACTGCTGTATGCAGGACAACCAGTGGCCCCGGGACCGGGCCACCATAGTAAATAAACTCGCTGGTGGTTCCTTCAAAGGCCATCCCCTGTTCGTCATCGGCCTCGAGTAAACGCATCACCTCGTCGACCGAGTCGGCGGTGGGCCGGTTGAGGATGACTCCAATAGCCCCTTCCTCGTCATGCTCGATAAGCAACACCACCGCACGAAAAAAATTGTCATCGTGCAAGCGGGGAGGAGCGATCAGGTAGGATCCTTGAAGTGAGGGCATCAAGTACTTTCCTGTTCAGGTTGGAGGAGATCCTGCCAGCTGCAGGCAGCCAGGGAGAGCCCCACGCCGAAGCCGATGAGAAGGTTGACGCGAGCAGGATCAAGGACCTTCTCGTTGCGCAATTGCCAGATCAATACCGGCAGGGTCGAGGAGACCGTGTTGCCATAGGATTTCATCCGTATTGGCACACGCTGCTCGGAAAGTTTCAGCCGCCTCCGCAGTTGGTCGAGCATCTTGAAGGTTGCCTGGTGCATCAGGTAGAGATCCACCTGGTCGGGATCGAGGTCGGCGGTGGTGAGTACGTTGTCGATCAGTCGGGGGATCTCTTCGACGGTAAAGTTGATCAGGCTGGGGCCATCCATGTAGAGGTTGCTCTTCCAGCGGTGCCGGTGCCGGGGCTGGAGTGACTCGGGTCCACAACGGACGCCTCCCTCGGTGAGCATCAACATGTCCGCCCCACTGCCGTCCGTACCGAACTTGAAGCTCGACAGGGAAGGCTGATCGTGGCTTTCAATCAGCGTGGCAGCCGCTCCGTCCCCAAAAATCGTTCGCAGGCTGCGGTCTCCCTTGTCAATATACTTGCTGTACGTTTCAGCCGTGATTAACAGGATCCGTGATGCTGCACCACTCTGGATCAGGCCGTTTGCCAGGGCGAGGCCATAGACATACCCGGAACAACCGAGGTTGAAGTCCAGGGCCCCACAGGAGGTGGGCAGGCCAAGCCTTTGCTGCATCAAGCAGGCAGTTGTGGGAAGTGGGTAGTCGGGAGTCTGGGTGCAGAACAGCAGGAAATCGATGCTGGCTCGATCGATCCCGTGCTCGGTAAATAAATTCTCGGCAGCCTGGACGCCGAGGTCCGAGGCGAACTCATCCTCGGTGGCAATATGGCGGGCGGCGATTCCTGTTTTCTCGTAGATCAGGTCCATGTTCCAGGCCGGATGTTCCGCCTGGAGATCGTCGTTCGTTTCCACGCGTTCCGGGAAATGAACAGAAATCGGTCCAATGGCTGCGTGTTTCACGAAAAGATGCCGTGGCTTGAGGGGAGAGATGTCCGTCCCGGGATGGGCAAGGCTTGTTTCGCAGTAGCTTCCAATATAACCCACCTGATTGGGTTTCGGTAAGCGGGCAGGGAACTCGCCTTTGGCCATTCCTTTTTCGCCGCTATACTCCCGGCGGCTTGTTTCCCGGTTCTCAGGGCAGAAACATGCGACCTGTAGATCGACGCAGTTTTCTTTGTGCCATCGGCGGAATTTTCTGCTGCAGGCCCCTCCTTCACCTGGCTGCCGCCCCGCGCCGATGGCAGTACCAGGCAGTTTTTGGTGGCCTGCAGGTGATGGCCGATTTCGTGCCACAGGAGCTGGAGTGTTTTCAGCAGCTGGGCCAGCTGAGGGAGGACCTCAGGCGGGCGCTGGAATTGCGACTTCCCGATACCCCGGTGCGAGTCATTTTGTTTCATGATCGTGCCGCAATGCGAGCCTACGTGCGCCGCACGCTCCCCTCGGCACCGGATCGTCGGGCACTGTTTGTTCACCAGTCGCAAAGATCAACGATCTATGCCAGTCGTGGGCCCTCGCTCGAGGAGGACCTGCGGCATGAATTCATCCATGCCCTGCTCCACGGCAGCTTCCGTGCCCTCCCGCTCTGGCTCGACGAGGGCCTGGCAGAGTACTTCGAGGTCCCCCCTTCCCGCCGCGCCAGCCGCAAGGATTACCTGGAGGCGGTCCAGCAGCAACTCGCCCGGGGTGAACCGATTCCACTGTCGAGCCTGGAGCAGATCCGGCAGGTGGACCAGATGCAGCTTCCTCATTACCGCCAGGCCTGGGCC
>JAPYUD010000109.1:0-9215 GCA_029936215.1 Pirellulaceae bacterium
CAGAAAACACTTGAGCCTCTCTTTTTGAGTGCCCAGGAGGGAATTCTCAGCTCCTGCTCTTCGCTCCTGATAACCGTTAAACACGTCGTTTTCCAACCAGAAGAACGTGTCCTTTACAAGACATCCTTGTCGTAACGGTCGCACCGGATTCGATCTGCAAAACTTTTTTCTCAGCTCTGTTTCATGGCAGATGAAGCCTTGTCTCCCGGAGGATTGTTATTAGATTCGATGGTGTGGCACGAGGCCGCTTTGCATTTCATTTTTAGGTCTTTTTCCACGGCAGATACCATGAGCTGGTCTGACTCAGCATCCCCCGTCGATCCATCCAGCGATGTCGATCAACTGCTGCTCAATGCAAGCCTGCGGGATGACCTGGAACCGTACTGGGACGAAGCGATTCACCTGGTCGACTCGCACCGCATGTCAACGAACCAGGAAAACCAGTACCTTACCTGCATGCTGGACTGGGAACGCGCCCCGGTATTACCCATTAGCCAGTGGTTTGAACCGGAATTGCGTCTTCCCCAGCCCGACCTGCTGGAACAGGACGAACTTGCCCTGATACTCACCGAAACACTGGAATATCTCTTCCAGCAACATGTCACCCTGGAAATGACCAGCCACCTGAACGACCGGGAACTTTACTGCCTCATCCTGAGAGATATCCTGCCGGCGGAAGAAAAGAAATTGTCCAGTTCGGCAAATCCACTCACATGGCATTGCCTGGACCTGGAGGAGGACCCTGAAACCTGGTTGCGATATTATGCCAGCACGGATGAACGCGAACTATGGCGATGGGAAACCAGGGAGTCACTTCCGCCGATGGAATCACCACCAAGCAAACGCATCCTTCCGCAGCATCGTTCCGAGAGCTAGTTTCCCTGCAGGTGCGTCAGATCACAGGGCCCTCGACACGTCCAGTTTTCGGCGAATTCCGGCGCCGGTTTTCCTTGACGATTTCTTTCTGGATCCCAGCACGGATCTCGTAAAATCGTCGCACCTGGGCAGCCAGAGCGGCTACCCGGTCGTCCGGTTTACTGCTCGCCTCGAGCATCACCCAGCCGCTGTAGTCCGAGCGAACGAGCAGGTTCATCAACTGGTCATAGGGATAGTTATCGCTTTCCAGCTCGCGGACATGCAGGGTGGCTCCAAAGCGATCCCTGACCAGGTTGAAATTGTGCTCCAGCCCTGGGTCTTCCAGGTCCTGTGCGTTGCTGTTCCAGCAGACCGACACGTTGGGATTCTCGGCAACCTCCATGATCGCCTTGATCGTGGGCAGCTGAGCACACTGCCCGTGTACTTCCAGGCGAATCTGCTGTCCCCACCCCGCGGCAAAGGAGCCCAGTTCGTTCAGCGCACGGCCAATCTGCTCGATCGTCTTTTCCCTCGGCACGTCGTCATAGAAGCGATCCGGCTTGACCTTAACTCCTGATCCGCCCACGTCATGGCTGAGCACCACGAACTCCTTACTTTTCTCGATCGCCTTGCTGACCACGGCGGGATCGGGGTTATCAAATCGCTCGTTACTTCCCAGTCCCACCAGTACGACGGGGGAGTCGGCAAAGCGTTTTGAAACATCCCGACGCTGGTCCCTGTTAAGTGTCGCCTCCACCCCATGTGCATGGGTGGTGCGCAATTCCACGCCCAGGCAAAGCGAACGCTGGCAATTCTCGATCAACGTTGGCAGATCCCAGTCATTCCCCCACTGGTAGGTCACGAGTCCATAACGCATGTTTTCCCCGGGCAACGGGGAGTACTTGCGCATCTGGCGTCGAGATTGTCCCAGGCTGCTGCTGGCAGCAGCGAGCACCCCGGCAGCGGCAAGCAGCTCGCGACGGTGGAGAATGTTTTTCATTCCGGATCCCCATTGTGTTAATATCATGGCTGGAGAGACTGCCGTTGCAGTGTACCGTCAGTGAATCACCCGGGCCAGTATTTCTCTTTCTGTGTCAGATACTCGAAGGCGTTAACAAGAAGGATAGCAACCATGCGAAACAAGAGTATCTCCAGCCAGTTCCTGCTGGGATTGGGAGCCCTCGCCCTGCTGCTTCCTGGTGCCACGCTGCGGGGACAAGAATCCTCGATTCCTCCTGGCAAGGAGATCTACATGGGCAGGCGGATTGCCCAGACGATGCATTTCACGGGCGCTTCCTGGCTGATCAGGAACACCCGTGAGCGAGAGGAACGGTGTTCGTTAATGCTTGCCAACCTGGGAATTAAACCGGGGATGACAGTCTGCGACATGGGATGTGGCAACGGTTTTCATACGCTGAAGATGGCCAAGATGACCGGTCCAACCGGGTCCGTGCTGGCGGTGGATGTGCAGCCCGAGATGCTCAAGTTACTCCGGGAACGCAGCGAGAAAGAGGGGATTGAGAACATCACCCCGATTCTTGGTTCCTTTCACCAACCCCGGCTGCCCCCCAACTCGGTCGATATGATCCTGCTGGTGGACGTTTACCATGAGTTTTCCCACCCGGTGACGATGCTCAAAGGGATGCGTGACAGCCTTCGCCCCGAGGGCGTGATCGTGCTGGTAGAATTCCGCGCCGAGGACCCCAAGGTGCCGATCAAGCTGCTGCACAAGATGAGCAAGGAACAGATCCTCAAGGAGCTCCCTGCCAATGGTTTCAAGCTGGTCAAGGACTATGACAAGCTTCCCTGGCAACACATGATGTTCTTTGGCAGGGACTAAAGCACTTCGCGGCCCGGCCCAGCGGGTTTACTCTTCCAGCCTTGCGATCTTCTCCAGCCGACGGGCATGACGCCCTCCCTCGAAATCGGCTTCCAGCCAGACCTGAATCAACTTGTCAATATTTCTCTCTCCCAGCATATCACCGGAAAGGCAGAGCACGTTGACATCGTTATGTCGGCGACACAAATCCGCAGCAACCTCGTCATAGATGGCAGCTGCCCGTATCCCGTCATGCTTGTTGGCAGCGATTGCCATCCCGATCCCGGTCCCACAGATAAGGATACCTCGATCCGCCTCCCCCGAGATGACCCGGGTACTGACAGCCGAGGCAATGTCGGGATAGTCGATACTCTCATCGCCATGTGCCCCCTCATCGATGGCCGAATGACCACAGGAGCCAAGCAAGTCCATCACCCTGGCTTTCACCTTGACCCCACGGTGGTCACTTCCAACTGCAATTTTCATTCGCTCGACCCTGCTGGCTTGTCCTCATCTGGCAGCGAGGATAAATCCAGCTCCTGTATTCGATGTTCAAGAAAACTGTCAATCTGCCCGGCACATTGCCGGTATTTTTCCGCCGAACCTCCGATCGGATCTGACACGTCCCCGCCCTCTGGATCGAGGACCTGGACTCGGTCAGCAACCTCTGGCCAGTGCTTGACCAGGAGATCACGATGTCCCCGTGTCATTGTCCAGATGTGATCTGCAAAACGAATCAACTGGTTGTCCACCGGGCGTGAGACGTGGCCAGAAAGATCAAGTTCTCGCTCTGCGATCACCCGTTCTGCTTCATGGCTTGCCCGGCTTCCTGGCATGGCATGCACGCCAGCTGACATTACCATGATACCGTTTTCCCTGAGCTGGTCGAATGGGCACCCGTGGTAATCAGCAAGCCTTTTTTTCAGCAGGACTTCCGCCATTGGACTGCGACAAGTATTGCCGGTACAGACGCAGAGTACCATCAAACCGGCCATCGCCCGGATCTGCTCCTCCCGGAAAACACCCTCCCGCAACATCGACCACTGGTTTCCCTCCACGCGGATGACCGTGGAGGATTCCTGGTAACGCGAGGGTCCATCATCCAGAACCAGCGAGAGGCAATCCCCCATCAACGCCGCCTGTTTCGCATCGCGGGCAGGTGGCTCACCGTGCAGGTTGGCACTGGAGAGTACCAGGGGCCCCGCCGACAGCTGCAAGACCGAAAGGGCAGCATCATTGTCCGGAACTCGAAACCCGGTCGTCCCTCCCGGGGAGACGAGATCCCTTACCGCCTCCGGCAACTGGTTCACCGCACTATCCGGGTGGTCAACTGACAATACCAGCGTGAGCGGTCCTGGCCAGCCGCGGCGGGCCAGCCGTTCTGCCAGCGGACTCATCCTGGGAACATAATCCAGCACCGACTCGGCACTTGCCACGGCCAACGCAACCGGCTGATCCGATGAACGCTGCTTGGCAGCGACAAGGGAAGCCACGGCCTGCTGGTCCAGTGCCATGGCAGCAATCCCGTAAACGGTCTCCGTCGGCAATGCGACCAGGCCTCCTGCAGCAAGCGCTTCCACGGCGCGGTGCACCGCATCGCGGGAATCTTCGCCAGTGGTTTGCAGGATCAGGGGTGCCATGAAAAAATATGTGCGAAATGAATCGTGAAAGGGAGAGGATACCTGGTCAGACTTGGACGACCGAACTCGTGAGGACAGACTCCGTTTGCTTCTGACATAAAACAACCGCATCACGAGCCAGCTGGCCTCCAATCAATGCGGATGGTTCGCCCACCTGGATCGACTCAACGACCTCGCCAATTTCATCGACGAAAGCTGAAATTTCACCACCCCCTTCCAGCTGAGGGCGAACTACTTCACCGTCGTCGGTAAAGATCTTCAGTGGGCTGACCTCCGGTTCGTCTGCCAGGGCGGAGAAACGGAATTGCATGGTTGCCCGTTCAAAATGGACCTCGTAACCATGCATGAATCCCCGTCCCTGCTGGTTGATCACCCCCGAGCTGGATCCAACCACGAGTGATGGGTCATCAAAAGAAAACAGGGAATTGCAGTACTCAACCACCTCACCCCGAATTCGCCCCTGGCTGACAACTTCCGTTGGCATTCCGAACAGGAAGCGGATCAGGTGGGCATCGTGAACATGCAGGTCGACAAGAGGACCACCAACACGATCCGGATCGTAGAAATCGGGAAGCCACTCGGGATCCGAGATCACACGGTCGAACTGTCCCCCCAGGAGTTTTCCGTAGGTGGACTCAGCCACCACTTTACGCAGAAAGGCGTACTCGGGGAAAAAGGGAAGCACGTGGCCAACCAGCAGGAGGCGATCGGCCTGCTCGGCAGCAGCCACCATGCGGTCGCAATCTCCAGGGCTAAGGGCAAGCGGTTTCTCACAAAAGACGTGTTTCCCTGCCTCGAAAGCTGCAATTGCAACCTCGGTGTGCATATGCGGCGGAAGGCAAATATCAATGACATCGATCTCCTCGTCCGCAAGCAAGTCGTCCAGCTGGTCATGGCAACAAAGCGGCGAAACATCCACCTGGCCGGCCTGGGGACCAAAATTCCCCTTGATGCTGGACCAGTCGCCTGCCAGTTTCTGTGCGTTTCGAGTACAGATTGACGACAGCTCGATGTCCTCCCGCTGCTGGTATCCCAGGTAGTGGATCCAGCCCATGAAGCCGACACCGGCAATTCCCACCTTGATCATCGAGTCTTTCTCCCAGGTTGATTGTTCGTCCGACGGGGCCGGGTTTTTTCAGGCACCGATTAACCCCGAAAAGCGATCGGCAGCCTCATTCCAGGCTTCAGGATCAGAAGGGATATACTGTTCTACCTCAAAACTGGCACGCACGACCTCCCGTGCCTCGGAAATCGAAGCGACAGCACCCGCTGCCACAAGCTGCATCATCAGGTTGCCAATCGCTGTCGCTTCCACCGGTCCGGCAATCACCGTACGGTTACAGGCATCAGCGGTCATCTGGCAGAGCAGGCGGTTACGGCTTCCTCCGCCAACGATATGAATCGTCTCGATCGACTGGCCACTGAGATCTTCCAGCGACTGAAGGACCGTGCGGTACCTTAAAGCCAGGCTCTCCAGTGCACAGCGAATCACCGCCCCTTCCGTTTCCGGAACCGGTTGTGAGCTTTCCTGGCAAAACTGCTGGATCGCTGTCGGCATATCACGCGGCGCCACGAAACAGGCATCGTCCGGATCGATCAAGCAGGTCCTGGCATCACTCTCCCCGGCCATTTCAACCAGCTGCTCCCAGCTATATTCCTGCTCGGATGCCCAGGCAGCTCGGCATTGCTGAACAAGCCAGAGGCCAGCGATGTTCTTCAGCAAGCGAACGGTCTGGCCGACCCCGCCCTCGTTGGTGAAATTGAGCTGAAGGCAGCGATCGTTGATCACCGGCTGGGGGATCTCCATCCCCATCAGTGACCAGGTACCACTGCTGATATAACACCAGCTGCCAGATGACTGCGTTTCCGCATCGACCGGGACTGCCATCACTGCACTGGCGGTATCATGCGTGCCAGGAAGAACCACGTTCACATCTCGTAACCCGGTCGTCTCGGCAACACTTCTCCGCAGGGGGCCGAGCACGGTCCCCGCAGCGGTCACCGGCTGCAGGATTCCGCTGGGGAGTGAAAAACGATCCAGCAGGGAAAGGGCCCAGTCTCCTGTCCGTGGATCAAGCATCTGGGTGGTTGTTGCATTGGTGAACTCGCTTACTTTTTCACCGGACAAGACCCAGTGCATCAGGTCAGGAATCATCAGCAGGCAAGCAGCGTTATCAAGCAATTGCGAGTTTTCCCGCTTCAGGGAAAGCAGCTGATAGAGCGAGTTAAACTCCATGAACTGCAGTCCTGTCTGCTCGAAGATCTCTTCCCGCGGAACAATCCCAAATGCTGTCTCGAGGATCTCCTGGGATTGATCTCGATAATGCCGGGGATTTTCCAGCAACTGGTCATTGCTGTCGAGCAGTCCGAAGTCGACACCCCAGGTATCCACCCCCAGGCTGGCAATCCCCTGGTATTTACTCGATGCCAGGGAAAGGCCCTCCTGGAGCTCATTCCAGAGGCCCAGGAAATCCCAGTAGAGATGATTCGCAATCTCCACCCCACCGTTGTCAAAACGGTGAACCTCCTCCAGCTCGATTCGGCTGCCGTCAAAACTACCTGCAACCAGCCGTCCGCTGGATGCCCCCAGGTCCGCGGCCAGAAAGACCTCTCGATTTCCGTTTGTCACTGGCGCACACCCCTTCACTTCTCACCAAAACCGATTGGCCCCGTTCTCCAGAAGCCGAATCGCCAGTATAGGAAAAAAAACAACGGCACGAGGGAAGCAGCGGCCAGATCGCCAACTTCTCCCTGCCCTGACAAGAGAATTACCCTCGTTCATATAGTTGACTTAGTTGATGAACTATATAAACTTTATAGCTAACTCCTTCTGGCTGCACGACCACCGGTTTTTATTGCTTCTGAGTTCATGGATCAAAACGAATTCCAACCTCCGCACGCTGGCCCCGTCGAGCCGCTTGAATACTCCGATGCACTGGCCAAGGAGTTATCCGCTCACAGTGATGAGCTGGAAAGTGCATCACCGCGGGAGATTCTCTCCTGGGCGATCGAGCGTTTTGCACCTCATTTTGCCATGGCCACGGCCTTCGGACCCGAGGGAATGACATTGATACACATGCTGGCGGAGATTGCTCCCCGGACACCTATTTTCAACCTGGAAACCGGCTACCAGTTTCCCGAAACGCTGGAATTACGGGAACGAGTGAAGGAACGTTACGGGATTGAAGTCCAGTTTGTTCGCCCCCTATTGGACGTGGCACAGTACGAGAAAAAGCATGGTGGCCCACTCTATTCACGGAACCCCAACCAGTGTTGTTTTGACCGCAAGATCAAGTTACTCGAGCAGGTTGCTGCCGGGCTGCATGCCTGGTCCAGTGCGATCCGCCGGGACCAGAGTCCAGACCGCGCCAAAACTCCGATCGTGGGCTGGGACCGAAAATTCCAGCTGGTCAAGATAAGCCCGCTGGCCAATGTCACCAGGAAGACGATCTGGGAGATGATTGTCAACGAGAAGATTCCCTATAACCCCCTGCACGACCAGGGCTACCAGAGCATTGGCTGCCAACCCTGCACCCGGGCTGTGATGTTCGGGGAAGATGAAAGAGCTGGTCGCTGGAGCGGCCAGGAAAAGACAGAATGTGGGCTCCATTCGATCGAGGACGAAGACTGACAACTCTCCTTTTTTGCCTGGAAAGAACCCTTCATGTTCCATACCTCTGCCCGCACCGAGTACGCCTGTATTGCCATGCTTGACCTGGCACGTCATTCCGAGCAGCCACGACCGGTACGGATCCGGGAGATCGCTGAACGACACGGAATCCCCTCCCGTTTCCTCGTCCATATCCTTCTGCAACTCAAGGCGGCCGGGCTCGTTCAGAGCATCCGCGGGGCGGGGGGTGGTTACCGTCTGGCAGGAGAACCCCGGGAAATCACGTTGCTGGACGTGATGCGGGTGGTCGATGCTCCGCCCGAGCAACTCGAGGGCAATGCCAGGAACAGATCGGCGGTAACGGAGGTTTTACGGGAGAACTGGCAACAGGTTGCCGACGCAGAAATGGCGATGCTTGAGGCGGTCACGCTTGGCGATCTGGCCGAGAAAACTGGCAGTCACAGCACCCCGATGTACTACATCTAGCCGTTGCCATGGTCCCATGATCGCTCGCCCCGAAGCGTCTCTTGGCAAGCTGTTACTACTGCGCAATCCGGCGTAAACGGCAGGTAGTTTGCGGATTTTTCAGGCCACAAGGATCATCCGGCCGCATTTTTTACCTTACTTTTTTGACTTCTCCCATCTGTGACCTATATCTCTTTGGCGGCGCGTTTTCCCAGGCGCGAGCAGCGCCAGCCAAATGGATTATTGCACGCCTTTCCCGGCACAGATGGATCGACTCATGCGCAATTGCCCTCCCCGTTCTTCCAGGTTTTTACCGCTCCTGCAGGCTCTTTTCATCCTCCTGCTGTTGTTCCTCGTTGGGCAAAACAACCTGGCCCAGCCGAAAGTCCGGATTCCCTCCTCAGCAGGGATCACTGCTGCGGACAACCTGATTACGCAGGGCAGGGAACTCGAGATACGCCAGCAATGGACAGCGGCCAGAGACCATTACCGCGAGGCCATCCGGCAGTACCCGGCTCGAACCGACATCCATTCGCTGCTCAAGACAGCCGCAATCCATTGCAACGTGACTCGCCGTTACCGGGATACCAGTTTCCTTACATCGCTCAAAACGGTTCCGCTGGACAAGGCGCGAGACAGTTTCGCCGAGGTCTTGTTGAAGGTCCAGACGCATCACTACGAGGAACCGAACTGGCAGGCCCTTGCCCGGCAGGGGATGGACCATCTCGAGGTCGTCCTCTCGGACTCCTCCTTTCTTGAGCATCACAAGATCAAGCCGGCATCCGCGCAGATGAAAGACTTCCTGGCAGGCTCCAGGCAGTTGATC
>JAPYUD010000625.1:0-1843 GCA_029936215.1 Pirellulaceae bacterium
ATTATGCCCAGGCCAACGACGAGATTCTCGTTGTACTTCAGACCGAGAGTCCAGAGGGAGTAGAAAATGCGGAGGAGATTTACAGCCTGCCTGGCTGTGACGCAATTTTTATCGGCCCCAATGACCTTCGCTTCCAGATGCGAGGACCCGATGGGGTGGATCCCAGCGCAGAGGAACACGAGGCCGCGATCCAGCGGGTGATCGAGGTGGGCAAGGCCGTCGGTACCCCGACCGGGATTCATGCGATGGATCCGGAATCGGCCCTGGAGCGTGCTGAGCAGGGAATGCAGTTCCTGGCGATCGGTAGTGACCTGCGGATGATGACAGAACGAGCCCAGCAAGTGGTTGAAAGGGTTCTTCCCCAGAAGGTCGCCTCGGATGTTGCGAGGTACTAGCTTCTCGCCGTGTCAGGGAAAGAGAATCGGGATCGTTCGTTTTGCCTTGAGCGACTCGCGTGTCCAGCGGTAGCTCTGGTTGC
This sequence comes from Pirellulaceae bacterium, assembly GCA_029936215.1. Taxonomy (GTDB): domain Bacteria; phylum Planctomycetota; class Planctomycetia; order Pirellulales; family Pirellulaceae; genus SAT2750. The sequence continues at coordinate 479 of JAPYUD010000625.1, forward strand.
CGATCAGTTCTGATGTCCCACGGAAGTAAATGCTGATTTCATCAAGGTGCTTCACATTAATTGCCCCTTTTCGTGGCCGATTGTGAGAGATGGCGAGCAGGTAGAAGGAACCCCCGGTCGGAACGCGCAAGCGAAATTGACCGTTGGAACCCGTACGTGCGATATCACCTCCCATCCTGCGGATCTCCTTGACGATGGGGTCATCTCCTGAAATCGGTTCATCCCCGGGCTTGAGGCTGTCGATGGGCATCTTCTCACTGGGAAAAGTACCCCGTGGCAAGATGATCACGACGGCCCCAGGGTCGGCAGTATCAAACCGATCCTCGGCATAGGTCACCCTGCCCAGAACCGTGGCTGATTCACGAGTTTCCTGGATCAAGCTGTCGTCAGATGTCCCCCAGCCAATCAGAAGTCCAAGAAACAATCCTGCCAGCCCCACACCAGCCAGGAGTACTCCCTGGGTGTAGATGACCGAACGTGAAAGGCTGATCCGATGTCGCCGGGCCAGGTCATCAAGCCGTTGTTGGGTGGACTGGTCTGCCGAAGGAGTTTCCGGCGGAGACACTCCTGGGGTCTCCGCTGGTGGATGCACCATGGCTGCGGATGCTCCCGAGAGTGGCTTCGCTTCGATCTCAGGGGATTGCAGAACTGGCTCCAGCACGGGAACAGGATCTGTGGGGACGTCGATCTTTGGCGGACGGGGTGGCGGAGGCGGGCCTTTCAATGGCTCGCTGCTGGCTGGCACGTTTACCGCTTTCTTGCAGCCGGGACATCGTACATCGGTCCCGGCTCGGTGCTCCGGTACGCTGAGACCGAGTTGGCAGTGTGGGCAATTGAATTGAACGGACGGCATGGATCCATTCAGCCCCGCAAAGGGACACGGTCAGGAGGAACGGTCAGAATCATCACGGCTCTGCATAACAACATAAACGCCAAGTGTGATAACTAGCAAGCAGAGACAGATAGCAGAGAGTATCAGGCAGCCGATCATGATGGTTTTCAAAACTACCACCGCGACCTGGTCACCGGTTCCCGAGGCAATCAGTGAGCCGGAAAGCGTTACCACCAGGGAAACCAGCGATACAGAAAGAGCAAATAACAGTCCCAGCAAGATACGACGCATCGAGAGAGCCTCCCCTAGATTGCCCAGTTACGCCAATTTTGCAGTTTGGACCCCGGGTGTCAACGTAGGCATTTTTTCGATTCCACCGGGGTCCTTATGGAATTGCTTGAGGATTGGAGTCCTGTGAGTCGATCTACGGCGGCGGGAGAGGATATCGTTGACGACTCGGCGCTAAGCGTAACAATAGTAGTAAGCATACGGATGGGTCGTCGAGGGAAGGGATAAGTCCCGTTTCCCAGGGG
>JAPYUD010000110.1:0-9177 GCA_029936215.1 Pirellulaceae bacterium
AGTTGCTCTTCCCTGGGATGACTCGCGGCGAACCAAGATCAATCCCAACTGGCATATTACCAAGGCACAGATCGATACTTTCTTTACCAAGGCCCAGCAGGACCTGATCCAGCGGATCGTGAAAGGTGTGACTTCCGAGGATGGTTACGAGCGGTTTCTCAAGCAGATGGAACACGATGCCGGTGGTATCGGGGAGTACTCGGTGGCACTGTTTGGCGATCCATCCAAGAAGCCCTTTGAGTTTGAACTGACCGGTCGTCACCTGACCCTGCGTGCCGATGGGGACAGTACACCGGGTGCTGCTTTTGGTGGCCCGATTGTTTACGGGCATGGCGAAGAGGGGAATATCAAGCAGAATCTGTTCTTCCATCTCACCGAGCGGGCCAACGAGGTCTTCAAGGCGCTGGATGGGGAACAGCGAAAGCAGGCCCTGCTGACTGATGCACCCGCCGAGGGGGCAGTCAAGCTGCGGCCCGAGAACCGCGAGATACCCGGGATCGCCGGAAGTGAGCTCTCCAAGGACCAGCAACAGCTGGTCACGGAGGTCTTCAAGGACATCATCGGTTCTTACCGGGAGGAAGATGTCCAGGAAGCGATGTCGATCTACAAGGCGGGAGGCGGTGTCCAGAAAACACGGATTGCTTTCTACCAGGCAGGTGACCTGGGCAATGACAAGGTCTGGGATATCTGGCGACTGGAAAGCCCCACGGTGGTCTGCCACTTCCGGGGCGCTCCGCACGTGCACGCCTACATTAATGTCCGCCGCCGTGATGCCAAGGGGTAATTCGGGCAGCGTTAGAACGGACAAGGTTCACGGGCAGCTGGGAATCTGTGCGGTGATTCGCGCTGCTGGAATGTCCGCGCCGGGGAGTCATTGAGAAACAAGTTAACCTGGAAAAGGAAGCGAGCTATGAATCACCTGAATGACCGTGCTGGCCAGCAGCACAATAGTGCCGGGCAACCGCGGCGTGCTTTTCTCAGGCAGGCAGGTGCCCTGGCACTGGCGACCTCCTGCATCCCCTTGCCTGGGAGTGCCGATGCTGCTGCCCGGGCTGGCAAGCAGGTTCCCGAAACCCTGGTCACTCGTCTTTACGAGTCTCTCAACGCCAAGCAGAGAAAAGAAGTCTGCTTTGCCTGGGACCATGTGGACAAGACACGTGGCCTGTTGCGAACAAGGCTGGAGAATAACTGGAAGATCACCAGGCCCTCGATCAAGAGCAGCTTTTTTACTGCTGATCAGCAGGTCTTGATGCGCGACATCTTCAAGGGGATGACCAACCCCGACTGGCTCGACCGCTGGGACCAGCAACTCAAGGATGACGTGGGTGGATTTGGCAACAACCAGTCGATCGCGATCTTTGGCGAACCGGGGACTGACACGTTCGAATTTGTCCTGGCCAGCCGGCACATGACGCAGCGTTGTGATGGGAACAGTGCCGACCATGTCGCTTTTGGCGGCCCGATCCTCTATGCCCACGAGGGGGAGGGGACGTTTGAAGAAGCGACCCATCCCAGTAATGTCTTCTGGCACCAGGCCCTGGAGGCGAACAAGCTCTATGACATGTTTGACGGCAAGCAGCGGGAGAAGTCACTGGTCATCAAGGGGATGCCAACCGAGGAACTGGTTGGCTTTCGTGGCCGCAAGGGGCAGCTCGATGGATTGCCGGTAAGCGAGTTCTCGGCGGACCAGAAGAAACACCTGCAGGGTGTCTTGAAGCTGCTGCTAGAGCCTTTCCGTAAGTCTGACCAGCAGGAAGTAATGCGCTGCCTGGACAAGCAGGGAGGACTCGACCACTGTTCTCTTGCTTTCTACAAGGAAGGCGACCTGGGGGGCGATGGCATCTGGGATAACTGGCGACTGGAAGGACCCTCCTTCGTCTGGTACTTCCGCGGCACGCCCCACGTGCATGTCTGGATTAACGTGGCAGACACCGATCAGATCAAGCTGAACTCCTACCAGAATTCGGTTGGTGTCTGAGAGAGCTGGAAGTAGTCACATGACCCGTGCTCGCTGGCTACCGACGATCCTGCTGGTGATTGCCTGCCTGCCCTCAATATTGGCCGGCCAGGCGGATGTGCCGCTCAATCAGCTGGGAGTCGATGTGGTCACCCTGGCGGATGGACGGCAGCTGCGGGGCGGTATTTACTCCCAGGATAAAAGGAAAAACCTTGTGCTGGCCGTGGAACGTGCCTGGCTCAAGACGGCCCTGCCGGAATACTATGCCCAGCAGCTGGAGCTCGAGAAGCAGCGCGAGGAGAAGATCCGGGAGCAGATTCTTCCACGGCTTGAAGCCTGGATTGAGCGGCGACAGGAATCCGAACAGCTGCTTCTTTACCTGGAAGAGCAGCAGGAACGACTCAGCACGCCAGTCGCTGTGGATCAACGCCGGGGCGAAGAACCTGAGTTTATTTTCATCGAACTCGGAACCAGGGATGTTCGTCGCACGTACATTCAGCCGGCCGAGCGGAGACAGGTGGCGATGGTCGGATGGCAGGAGAGGCTGGAGGATGTCAGCACGCGGTCAGTCATGTCACTGGCACAGGAACTGAAAGAAAATGGGATTACCGACATTGCCCAGCAGCGAGTTGATCTTTCCTTTCAGCTGCCGCCGCTTCCGGATAGTGAGAAGCACTGGGCAGTACGGGTGGCAATTATTGAGTACCTTTTCGATCTGCATGTCAGTTTCCAGGGGAGTGGATCACTTCTTGTCAGGACGGACAAGGAAGCCGAAGTGCCAGACGCTGGTCAGGTGATTGCCGAGATGTTCCAGCAACAGCTCTCCCAGCAACTTGCGGACCTGTTTCCTGGGGGGAAACCTGCTGGCGAGAAGCCGTGGCAGCAGAAGGTGATCCAGGTTGCTCAGGCCGAGCAGGTGAATGCTGCCCACGTGTTGCTGGTCAGGCAGGACTTGAAAGCCCAGCGGGTGATCGTGGAATCTCATTTCCTGGCCAGGATGCCTGCTGGCAGGTGGGAGAACGTTGCCCAGCATCGGCAGGTCGTTGTTGTGGGAGGAGCCCAGCCGGAACTGCAGGCGCGAGTGGAAGCGGATCCAGAAGTGCAGAAGGTGCTGGCAGTCTTTAAGGTGCTGGGGCTGGAGAAAAATGATCCACGTATTCAGCTGGCACTGCGGTTTGGAGTGGCAACCGATATTGCCCTGCAGGGAGTAAACAAGCAGTTTGGAGAGGCGCAGCTGCCGTTTGGCCAGCAGCTGGAACGACCACCAATCAAGCTGCAACAGTAGTCTGCCCCGGAAACAATGCTAGCCTTCCAGCACCGCCGGGGTGGCAGGATAACAGCCGAGCTCGAGGTGATTGCCATCCGGGTCGCGAAAGAAAAGCTGCGTGACGTTGGTGGCTGGCACGCGACTTTCCCGGAAGGGGATGCCGTTTTCCTCCAGCACACTGCGAGCCGCGTCAATGTCCGACACGTGGTAGGCAATGTGGTCGGTGCGTGTCTGTACCTCATCCGTGTCCGGTGCTGAAGCATCGCCCGGGTCAATCAGGTGGATCTGGACGCCGTAATTGAATAGCCACGCGCCTGGAAAAGTAAACTCCGGCCGCTCGATTTCCTGGAAACCGAGCACCTCGCGGTAAAAGCGGCGGGAAGCCTCCAGGTCGTGCGTGATATGACTGATGTGATGAACGGCATTGATCGGAAGAGTGTCTGCCATGGTTGTGATTCCCAGGGGTGCTATTCAGTGACGACGTCCGGGCACTGTGATTTGAGTGCAGCAACAACCTGTTCGATAATTGTCTCCAGGCCAATCTCCTGGTTGATCTGGGTAAAGACAAAGGGACCGTCGCCACGCATTGCAAGACTGTCGCGTTCCATCACAGAGAGGTCAGCTCCGACCGCCTCGGCCAGGTCGACCTTGTTGATCACCAGCAGGTCGGACTGGGTAATCCCAGGGCCCCCCTTGCGAGGGATCTTGTCACCACCTGCCACGTCGATGACATAGATCGTGTAGTCGGCCAGTTCCCTGCTGAAGTCCGCTGCAAGGTTATCCCCGCCGGACTCGATGAACAGGATATCTGGCTGGAACGCGCTGGAGAGATCCTCCAGGGCCAGCAGGTTTCCAGAGATGTCCTCTCGAATGGCAGCGTGTGGACAGCCGCCGGTCTCGACCGCCTGGATGCGATCAGCCTCCAGGGCCTCGTGTCGCAGCAGGAACTCGGCGTCTTCTCGAGTGAAGATGTCATTGGTTACCACGGCGATGTTGAAAGGATCTCGCATCGCCTTGCAGAGGCCCAGCAGCAGGGCAGTTTTTCCCGTTCCCACGGGACCCCCGATGCCCACGGTGAAAGCACGCTGCTGGTAATCCCGGCTCGCCAGTGGCTGGGATCGCTCGGCGAACAGGCCGGGATGATCCATCTGCTCGTGCGTGTGACCATGGTCATGGTCATGGTCATGGTCGTGGTCGTGGTCGTGGTCGTGGTCGTGGTCGTGGTCGTGGTCGTGGTCGTGCATCAGGAGGGCTCCGGGGGGCAATGCTGGTCGTATTGTAATCTGGCCTGCCTAGCTCTGGAACAGGCGCGAGTAAAGTCGGTCATGGTTGACCTGGAGGATCTCGACCAGCGGTGCTGTCTGGGCAATGTCCGCCAGTTCCAGTTCCACCGATTGCCTGGCGGCTAATTCCAGTTCCGGTGCAAGTTCGACAAGCAGTCGCTGGCCGGCGTGCGGACCGATAATGTTAAGCCGGATCGCGGCGGAAACCAGGTCTCGCAGTAGCGTGTAGAGAAACACCTGCAGGGATTTATCAAGTGGAATATCCAGGTGCAAGGTGAGGGCTCCGAATACCGGTGCAAGGTGGGCTGGCAAGCCCTGGTCTTTCGTGTCCTGCTGAAGCTGGTTAATTGCCGGCAGATTGAAAACACGAACGGCAGTTGCCAGCAAGGATCGTCCCTGGGTGGAACTGGATTGTCTGGCAACATGGTTGCTCAGGACCGCATGGCAAAGTTGGTCCAAATCAGCAAACGAGTCGGTTTTTCGATAGGCCGCCACAAGGAATGGCAAGGTGCCGAAAGGCGCCTGGCGGATGGCTGTTTCCAGGAAGTGTTTGAGACTCTCTTCCGAACGAATTTCTCCCCATTGCCGGGCAGCTTCAATCCCGCCGGAATGGGCAAAGGACCCACTTGGAAAGGCAGAATCAGCCAGCTGAAGAGCAAGCATTTCGAGTTTACGGATATTTGGCATAGGAGCAGGCCTGCCCATCTTACCTATCTAATACAACGATACCGACGTGTGTAATTGGCAGGGAAAATCATAAGAAACGCCAATATCAGGTCAATCTGCACCACAAAACAACGCGAAATTGATTCTAGCACGTTGACTTGTCTGAAAAGACGTTTGTTGGGTTGTTCATGCGTGTGGCCGTTAATGGCGGCACCGAACACCTTTTGTATATCCACGGTTTCCTTGAAAGTAAGGCCATAACCATGAAAATTAACTTTAGCAAATGCACTTGGGTGTTTTCGCTTTTTGCGATGACCCTTTTTGTATCCCAGGCCGTCATGGCCCAGGACGAAGGCCGCACCAAGTTGGATTGGGGCGATTGGGCCTCAGGAGTGTCGGTCGGTGCCGGACTCCGTGCCAGCTACAATTCTGGCGATCCGATTGGCGCAACCAATGATATCAACATTGACAACGCTCGCTTGTACGTCAATGCGACGGGTCACGATATCCTTGGTCTGGAACTGAACTTTGACATTAACAATGCTCAGGGTTTTGGTACTGGAGCTGAAAGCGGTGAATTCCGAGTCCTGGATGCGATCCTGAAGATCGAATTCGGCGACCTGGTTAATATCTGGATGGGGCGCATGCTTCCTCCCAGTGATCGTAACAATCTGAGTGGTCCGTACTACCAGAATAGCTGGGCGTTCCCTTACTCCCAGTTCGGTTACTACAACATCTTCCAGGGTCGTGATGACGGTGTCATGGTCCATGGTTCGATGCGGGAAGGTAAAGTCGAGTACGCCCTTGGTGTCTACGATGGTTACGATGGTACTGTCAGCGATGAGCTGATGGTTGCCGGTCGTTTCAGCGTGAACCTTCTTGAGAATGAAGAAGGTTACTACAACGCCAGTACCTATCACGGAACCAAAGAACTGTTGACCCTGGGATTCGCTTTCCAGAACCAGCAGGATGCCGTGGCCCTTGGTACCGATTACGACAGCTACAACTTCGACCTGCTCTACGAGCGGCCGACGTCCAGTGGCGGCGTGATCACCCTTGAAGGAGCCTATTATTCCTTCAGTGGTACAGGTACCGAGAATGATGGCCATAGCTACTTCGTTCTCACCAGCTACATGCTGGCGAGCGAGTATTCGCTTGGTGCTTTGACTGGTCGGGTTGTACCTTACTTCCGTCACCAGGAATTCACCCGGGACACGAACGTCGCCGACCTGGCTGTTCGTAGCAACGACTGGGGTATCCACTATGTCATCCACGGGCACAATGCTCGCCTGACAATGGAGTACTCCGATACGGATACGGACACGACAGAAGAGGTTGATTCCCTCAAGTTGGGAATGCAGCTGCAGTTCTAAGCTTGCTTAATGAAGGGTCGAGAGTTGTCCACCTGGGCTTCTTTCGCTCCATAAACGGTGCTTAACTAACAAGCACCAAATGCCTTCAAGCTAGGCAAACACGCCCCGGCGGTGTCAATTTGACACCGCCGGGGTTTTTTCGTTTGGTGGTAAGTTCCTGTAACGATTGCACTTGGAACTTATCGATCTTGATCCCTTCCTGCCTTGGCACTTGATTTGCACAACAGCGTTGTGGCGAGCTGTCTCGAATGGCAGTTTTATCCCAACATCGTTTTGTTTATCCCTGTGTTTGATTAGTTTCGCGAAAGGCGGAAGGAAGAAAATGAAAGTAAGATTCAAATTAATGGCGTTGATGTGTGCCCTGTTCCTCGTGGTGGGTTGTGAGAAGGCGCCGGTTGGCCCTGCAGATGGTGCCGGCGGTGACTCTGGTGATACGACCGACACGGAAGAAAATACTGGTGACGTGGCAGATCCAGGTCCTGAAGAACCCGGAGAAGAAGAAGGGGCAAGTACTTCAACAGACGGGACGATCAAGATTGGTGTCTTGCACTCCCTGAGTGGTACGATGGCCATCTCTGAAGCCTCGCTCAAGGATGCTGTTGAGCTGGCAGTGGAAGAGATTAACGCCGCCGGTGGTGTACTGGGTCGGCAGGTTGAAACAGTCGTGGTCGATCCGGCCAGTGACTGGGACCTGTTTGCGGAGAAGGCCAAGGACCTGATCCAGACCGAGGAGGTTGTCGTTACTTTTGGTTGTTGGACCTCGGTAAGCCGAAAGTCGGTCCTGCCGGTCTTTGAGGAAAACAATGCCCTGCTCTTCTACCCCGTGCAGTACGAGGGTGAGGAACAGTCATTAAACGTTTTCTACACCGCGGCCACTCCGAACCAGCAACTGATCCCAGCTGCTGAGTACATGCGTGGTGAAGACGGGGGTGCCTGCAAGAAGTTCTACCTGCTTGGTACGGACTATGTGTTCCCCCGGACGGCCAACAAGGTCCTCAAGGCCTACCTGAAGAGTGAAGGGGTACCCGATGAGAACATCATCGAGGAATACACTCCTTTCCATCACCAGGATTACCAGACGATTGTTGGAAAGATCAAGGAATTTGCCGCCAGTGGCGATGCCTGTGTTCTCTCCACGATCAATGGTGACAGCAATGTTCCCTTCTACAAGGAATTTGCTAACCAGGGTCTGACCTCCACCGATTGCCCGATCATGGCATTCTCGGTTGCCGAGGATGAACTGCGGGCGATGGATGTTCCGCCGCTGGTCGGCCACCTTGCTGCCTGGAATTACTACCAGAGCATTGATACGCCCGAGAACAACAAGTTTGTCGAGGCGTTCAAGGCCAAGTTTGGTGAAGACCGCGTAACGGACGATCCGATCGAAGCCGCCTACTTTGGCGTCTACGTCTGGGCTGCCGCTGCGGAGAAGGCCCAGAGCCTGGCCGTGGACGATGTCCGCGAGGCAGTTTATGGCCTGGAATTCGATGCCCCGGGTGGCAAGAAGCAAATGCATGCCAGCAATCAGCACACGCTGAAGGCGGTATACATTGGTGAGATCCGTGAGGATGGTCAGTTCGACATCGTTAACTCGAGCGAGGGCCTGGTTTCCCCGGATTCCTACAGTGCCTACCTGTGGCCGGATGGTGATTTTCCGGCACCGACGGGCGGACCCAAGAAGTAATTCCGGGGTCTTGTACTAACGCCTGCCCCACTCGGACCTCTAGCGAGTAACGGGCAGTCGACGAACGTTTCGAGGAGGGTATAACGGATTATCCCTCCCCGGACTGGTCGTCCACCTGGGACTTTCTCCAGGTGGACGTTTCGTCGTTTTATGGGAGTCCCCCTCCCCCATCAGTCGAGGAGAGTATGCCGGTGCTGCGCCCCGCATCTCGTTTTGTAACGCTGCTGGTAGTCACGCTGGTGACTCTCTGTGCCGCGATCCCCTGCGCAGCAGAGGATGACGAGTCACTGAGAGTGACCATCAGCCAGCTGGCCGACTCCGAGGCAGAGGTTCGCAGCGCGGCAGTAGAGACGCTTACCCAGTTACGGGATCCACGTATCCTGGCTGTCCTGGAGCACTACAAGAAACGTGCTCTGCTGCTCTGGGAAGGACAACTTGTCCTCTGTCCGGAGATGAAGACCGACGACGACGGAAACGGCGTCGCACCGCTGCAGGATGTCCTGACCGGTGAATCCCTCCTGGACGAGGATGGAAAACCTCGTGTCGTTCTCAAGTCAGAAACCACCGAGGTGCTTGTCCGCCGGCCTGAACGCCGGGCCCTGGAGGATGCAATCCGGGTGCACGAGCTGTTTGCCGAGGATCCGGACCGGCGGCTGGCAGCGGTACAGCGACTGGGGATGAGTAATAACCCCGATTTCATTGAGGCCCTCGAGAGCGTTCTGGCAGATGACGTTTCTGACAAGCTCCGGTATGCCGCCGAGGAGGGAGCCTGGCTGCTGAAACTGGGTGACACCGAGGCGAGCCGGGACTCGCGGATCGAGGCTGCCGGGGAACTTGCCCGCCTGCATAGTTCCCGCGGATCGTCAAGGCTCGTCGACAGGGTCAAGGAGATTGACCAGCTCCAGGTGGATGGCATTCAATGGCACAGCCATCGAGGGAGAGCTAAA
>JAPYUD010000111.1:0-9168 GCA_029936215.1 Pirellulaceae bacterium
GACTTACCTGGACGACCTGCCGGTCACCGCCCTGGTTCACCTGGGCGTGAAGATCGACCCGGCCTGGAAGCTCGACGGCCGGAGCGCGGGGCTGAAGTAATTCCATCGTGCCGGGACGTTGAGACTACCCGGAACGAGTTCTAGAATCAGGGGACTTTCAAAACCATCCCGAGGAATCCTCCATGCCCCGCCCTACCCACGCGCTCGTCCTTGTAGCCCTGGTCCTCACTGCCAGCCTGGCAATTTCCCTTGGTGCCCAGGATGATGAGAAGGCGATCCTGGAAAGCTACCGCGCGGCAGCGGCAGAAGCTGGTGATGCCACCACCGGCAAGCGAGTCTTCCAGTCCAAGGAGGCAGCCTGCACGAAGTGCCACGTCATCTCTGGAAAACAGCAGTTGGCTGGCCCCAGTCTTGCCGTGATCGGTGACAAGTACACCCGCGAGCAACTGATCAAGTCGGTGCTCGAACCGAGTGCCGGCATCCACCCCGATTACGCCTCCCAGATCGTGATTACTAATGACGGCAAGAGCCACACCGGTGTCCTTCGGCGGCGGACTGACAGCGAAATCCAGCTGCTCGACGCGGAAGGCAAGCTGCTGAAGATCCCACTGGAAGATATCGAAGAGCAAAAGCGGAGCCCCACCTCGCTGATGCCAACCGACCTCTACAAGACGGTCAGGCAGGAACAGTTTGTCGACCTGGTCGAGTACCTCTCGACACTCCGCCAGAAGATCGGCAGGGCCTATCCCGGCATGCCGACAGAAATTGCCGAGCTCGCAAAGCCCGCCTCGGTTGTCCCATTACACTCGGAGGGGATGCGTTTTGACCACCCGGTCTGGATCATCGCCAAGCCCGGCACCACAGACAGCTACCTCGTCGTCGAACAGCAGACTCGTAAGATCTACCAGCTCACCAAGGGTTCAGAGGGAGACCGAAAGGAGCTGTTTGCCGACATCAGCCACGAGGCGATCACCGGGCAGTTCGAGGGAGTGCTCTGCCTGGCCTTTCATCCCAATTTCCTCGAGAACCGCAAGTACTATCTGAATTACCATGTCCGCGAGAACGATATCTTCTCGCCGGTCATCGTCGAGAGACTGGCGACCGCGGACTTGAGTAAAGACATCGGCGGCGCTTCCAGGCGACTGCTGCAGATCCCGCAACCCACCGAACTGCACTGGGGCGGCATGCTCGCCTTTGGGCCTGATGGTTACCTCTATATCGGGGCCGGCGACGGAGGCCCGCAGGAAGATCCACTTGGCAATGGCCAGAACATGAGCATCTTCCTGGGCAAGATCCTCCGCATCGACGTCGACCATAAGGACGAGGGGAAGGAGTACGCCATCCCCAAGACAAACCCGTTCAAGGATGCTGGCGAGAAAGTCAGGCCGGAGATCTGGGCCTACGGGTTCCGCATGCCGTGGCGGTTCAGCTGGGACTCCCAGACCGGCGAGATGTACGTGGGGAACATCGGCCAGAACCTGTTCGAGGAAGTCAACATGCCACGGATCGGGGAGAACCACGGCTGGAATGTCTTCGAGGGCTTTGCCCCCTTCTCCAACCAGTACCGTCGCCGCGGGGAAAAATACACGCCCCCGGTCGTCTCCTATCGACGCAAGGACGGCGTCTCGGTGACCGGCGGCTACGTCTACCGCGGCACGCGCAGCCCCTCCTACGTGGGGGCCTATATCTTCAGCGATTTTGAATCAAAGACGATCTGGGCGATGACCCAGACCGACCGCACGCTGACAAAGATCCGCAAGATCGGCACGGTCCCCGAGAAACCGGCCTCGTTCGGCCTTGCTGCCGATGGCGAGCTGCTGATCGTCGGGTACGAGGGGACCATCTACCGGCTGCTGCTTGATGATTCGGTCTTCGAATAAGACCCCTGGGTGGGACATCACTTCCCACTGGCGGCTCTGAGCAGTCGGAAAAACTCGCCGCCGAAATTGTTGCCCGACTGGTCTCCGAGGCGGGTGATCACCAGCTGCTGGCTGGGAATCACGTAGAGGCGCCGGCCCAGCTTGCCCTGGGCCGCGTACATGTCCCTGGGTGCCGACGGGAGCAGACGGCCGGGCTTCTTCTCGCCACCGCCGCGGGCCACAAACGGCCCGCCGTTAAGCCACCAGAGGTAGCCGTACGACGGGTTAAGCTGCTGCGACGGCGAGGTCGCCTGCTTGATATAGTCCTTGTCCACCAGCACGTCCTTCCCATCCCAGAACCCGTTGGCGGACATCAAGAGGCCAAAGCGTGCCAGGTCACGCGGCGTGGTAGCAAAACCGAACTTATTGGCAACCACCGTGTTCTCGTCCGCCCAGGGACGCACGGCCCATCGCGAGTCCTTCATCCCCAGCGGACTGGTAAGCCACTTTTTTGTCAGCTGGTTCTCGTCCATCCCGGCCGCCCTGGCCACGCAGGTCAGCGAGCGGGAATAGGCAGTGGTGTTGTAGAACCATTTCGTCCCGGCCGGCGCCACGTACTGCAGCCGGGTCCCCAGCCCGCTGGACATGCTGACCAGATGCCGAATGGTAATCTTTGCCTCCGCCTCTGGCGGCGCCTTGGACCAGCCCTTGCCAAGGTGTGTGCTGACCGGGTCATCGATCTTGAGCAGGCCCTTCTGCTGGGCGACCCCGACCAGCATGGCAGCCACGCTTTTCTGGGCCGAGGCAACATCCTCGACCGGGTGGCCCTGGTCATTTACTCCCAACCGCATATGAAAATAGGGGTTCCGACCACCGCTGGGGCTCTTCTCGGGCGGATCGATCTTCCAGTACTGCTCGGCCAGGATACGGCCGCGATAGAGGATCACCACGCCGGAGGATTTCTGCTTGCCAGCATAGGCCAGGGTTTCCTTCAGTTTCGCTGTATCCCATCCAATCGTGGCCGGCTTGACCGTTTCCCACTCTCCCCTGGCCGGCGGGAAGTAAAGGCCGTCGCCCTTCTTGTCAGCAGCCGACAGGGGCCAAGGCAGGCAGAGTAGCAACAGGCACGCGAAGGTTGTTTTCATTGGAGCATCCAGCGGAGGAACCTGTCCGGAAAATGCATCCTAACATGCAGCCAGAGAGCAGCCTGTTTGCAGGTGAAAAATCCTCCTGCCGCTCACCCCTGGAAACATGGGCGATCTATAATGCCAGTTAGTAACGGGCCCGATTGACCAGGAGAGTTATCGATGAAGAGCAGTCACTTCCCCCGCGGACGTCGTCAGTTCCTGCAGAACATGGCTTTTGCCACCGCGGCCTTTACTGTCCCTGGTGTCTATGCCGAGGAACTCTCGCTCACGCCCCGCCAGACCGAGGGGCCGTTCTACCCCGACAAACTGCCGCTCGATACCGATAATGACCTGCTGGTTCTGAACGACAAGATCACCCCGGCGGTCGGCCAGGTTGTTCACCTGGGAGGCAAGATCCTCAGCGCCTCGGGCGAACCGGTGCGCAACGCGACGATTGAAATCTGGGAAGCGGACGTCAACGGTATCTACATCCACACGCAGAGTCCCGGCCAGGAGAAGATCGACAAGAACTTCCAGGGATTCGGCCGCTTTCTCACCGGCTCCTCCGGCGAGTACTACTTCCGCACGATCAAGCCAGTTCGTTATGGCTCCCGCACTCCCCACATCCACGTGGCGGTACTGCAGGGCGGCAAGCGGATGCTGACCACCGAGTGCTATGTCAAGGGAGAGCCAAAGAACCAGACCGACCCGGTCATCAACCGGCTTCGCGATCCCAAGCTGGCCGAGTTGCTGATGGCCGAGTTCAAGCCGATCCCGGGCTCAAAGACCAACGAGCTCTCGGCAAAGTTCGACATCGTGATTGGCCGAACCCCCGAGGAACCGCGTGGCCGGCCAGGCCGCCGCCCGCGCCGCTAGACGCTCGCAGGCGACTTCTGCCGCACTTTTCTCGTCACATCCAAGGAGATTACCGTGAGGATTCTCGTCACGCTACTCGTGTCCTGCCTGCTACTGGAAAGCAGCCAGCTCAAGGCGCAGGAAGCCGGCACTTACTATCCCAGCCGGCGATTCACGTTCGATATAACGATCCGGCCTCCCAGGGCTGCCCAGGGAATCATGGTCGGGGAAGTCACTCCCACCAGCGCCCTGGTCCAGGTTCGCCTGACCCGCACGCGAGGACCGGTTCGCGGCGATGTGCCAGGAACCGGTGGGGTAGTGGAGTTCATACTGCGGCCGGCTGATAGCCCCGATGCTGCGCCGATCGTCCAACTGGCCCATGCCAGTGCCGAGAGGGATTTTATCGTCAGGGTCCACTACCAACAGCTTACTCCAGGCACCCGCTATGTCTGCCAGACCCTGATTGGCACCCAGCGGAAGAACCTGCGGCCAGGCCCCACTGCCAGCTTTCGTACCCTGCCCGGCCCAGACAACGCCGCCCGCGTCGACTTCGTGGTGGTGACAGGGATGAACTATGCCAAGTTCCACGGCGACAACCGCATCGACAGGAAAATTCACCTGGCGCACAACAACACCGAGCTTCCTGAACCTTATGCCGGCCCAGACAAGAAGCTGGGATACCCAGCGTTGGAGTCGATCCTCAAGTTAAAACCCGATTTCTTCGTGGGAACCGGCGACAACGTCTACTACGACACTCCCAAGCAGCCTCGTGCTGAGACGATTGCCCAGATGCGGCAGAAATGGCATGAGCAATTCGTGCAGCAGCGGTACCAGGACCTGTTCGCCGCGGTCCCCACCTACTGGGAGGTGGATGACCATGATTACCGCATCGACGATGGCGACAACACCGGGGACCACCATCCCTCGCCGGCCGAGGCGCAGCGGGTGATGCTCGAGCAGCTCCCCTACGCGCACTTCCCCTACACGGCCGCCAACAAGCCAAGACCACTCACTTACCGCACGCACCGGATGAGCAAGGACCTCCAGATCTGGTTTGTCGAGGGTCGCATCTATCGCAGTCCCAACCTCTCGGAGGACGGCCCGGACAAGTCGATCTGGGGCGCCGAGCAGAAAGCATGGCTCAAGCGAACACTCAAAGAGAGTGATGCCACCTTCAAGGTGATGATCTCAGCGACCCCGATGGTGGGACCGGATGATATCCGCAAGACTGACAACCACACCAACCATGGTGGCTTTCGCCACGAGGGCGACGAGTTCTTTGCCTTCGTCAGGGACGAAAAGATCAACAACCTCTCCCTGGTCTGTGGGGACCGCCACTGGCAGTACCACGCGATGCATCCGAGCGGGGTCGAGGAGTTTTCTACCGGCGCGTTGGTCGATGCCAATTCCCGTCCGGGACGCAAGGCGGGGGATCCACTCTCCACCGATCCGGACGGCCTGATCAAGCAGTTCTACCTGCAGGACCCCTCCTCCGGCGGTTTCCTGCACGTCAGCTCACTTCCGGCCAGCCAAGGGAACCCGACGGCCAGCCTGACATTCCAGTGGCACGACGAGAAGGGGGCCACCCTCTACAGTCACACCAAGACGCCCTGAACCGGGTTTACTGGTGCGCTGTCATCACCCAGATCGGGCCGCCTCCTACCTGGTAGGTCTTGAGCTGCTCGAGCGCCCCGCTTCTGCGGTTGATCCGGTAGGCGACCAGCTCGGTGGTCTTCTGCCCGGCGGCATAGAGGAACTCGCCCGTGACGTCGATACAAAACGAGCGAGGGAAATGGGCGGTCGCGTAATGCCCGACCACCTTCATCTTGCCGGTCCGAAGTGAAATCCAGACCGCGGTCAGGGTGTCACGCATCGACTCCCCCTCAGCCCGCTCGGTCGTATCCCGGTTAGAGACATAGGCAAACCGTCCATTCGGCGTGATCTTGATATCCGCCGCATGGCTGCTCTCCTCGTAGCCTGGCGGCAACGTCGAGAGCGTCTCGAGCCGGGTCAGCTTGCCACTCTCCGGATCCAGCTTCCAGGAGGTGATGCCACCCCCGTTCTCGTTGGAAGTAAAGGCCATGTTGAATTCCGGGTGCATGGCAATGTGCCGTGGTTCATGGTAACGGTTCTCGGTATCGGGCCCGGCGACGAAGGGAGGGTCATTGGGAACCAGCTTCCCCGCCTTGGCATCCAGCCGGAACTGGTAGACCTTGTTCGGCCCGGTGTGAGGGACAAAGACAAACTGCCCGCTACGGTCAACCTCGATACAGTGGGCTGTTTTCTCGGTCACGTGGTGATCGAGCATCTCGTCGGTTACCAGCCCGTCGGTAATCCGGTACATCGTCACATCCCCTGCCCCGTAATGCGCCGCCAGCAGGAAGTTCCCGGACAGGTCGGCACGGATGTAGGGAGCACGCGTGCGGATGGCGGCGGTCGCAAGCAGCGACAGGCTGCCATCCTTTTCGCGCCGCAGCGTGGCCACGGCAGCCGGCACGTCCCCCACGTTGGTCATGGCGGCATAGACCAGCTTCTGGTCCGGTGAAAAGGCAAGCGGCCCGGGAGTTCCCGGAAGATCCAGCTTGTGTTTTTCTGTCAGCGCACCTGTCTCAGGGTTCACCGTCGAGACGGTGATTGTCTTGTCCTGCTGGCTTGCAAGGTAAAGCAACTGTTCCTCTCCCGGGGCCATGGCGGTGATTCCCACCCACACAAACAAGCCCACTACCAGGTAAATCATCTTCTTCATTTTTATTTACTCCCCGGCCGCTGGCATCAGTTGCCCTCGACCGCAAAAAGTCGTGCCGCGTTATTGTAGAAAATATCCTCGACCTGCGTATCAGTCAGTCCCTCCGACCAGCAGGCCCACTTGAGCGAGCGGAGGTGTTCCAGGCCTACCATGACCGGGTCCACCTGCATGTGATTTTCACCCCAGATCGGCTGTTTCTCATCGATCCAGAGAAAGCTATTGGCAGCAGACAGGCTGCGGCCCCGCATGTGGCTGACCGGCAGGTCAGTTCCATACATCAGACGATCGTGTCCCATCAGCCGGATAATCGCCTGGTGGGCGATCGGTTCACAGTTGACGCTGGTATCAAAATAGAGGTTCTCCAGCCCCACCAGCTTCGGCAGGCCTTCCAGGTTATGGGCGGGCTGAAAACCGCGGGCCGAATGGGCCAGGATCAACTTCATGTTCGGGTAGGCCTGGCAGGTGCGGCGAATCCAATCGATATTGGCCGGGTCTGCCACCGCGCGGGACTTGACCATGTGCAGCGTGATCACCAGGCCCTCCTCGTGGGCCACCTTCACCAGGGGTTCGGGCAGGAAGGCGTCCACATCCGCTTCCCAGGTCGGGTCGACTGCCGCCATCGTGTGGTAACACTTCAGGCCGTGCAGCCCCAGACGCCTGACGTTCTCTCGCACCCATTCCGGGTCATCTTCCGGCCGCACGAAGAACAGGCCCCGGCAGTTGCTGTCCCCGGAAATCTGCTCGGACACCCACTCGTTGGCAGCGAGCGACTTGTCACGGTTCTCTGCCGTCACGAAGGGAATGAAGAGTGCCGAGGTCGGCCGTCCCGGGTGAATCTCCTGCATGCACTCGCGGTACTCGGCCAGGCCCATGTCCGCGGCGATGTCGCCGACGCTCCAGTTGATGAACTCCTGCCGCCAGAGATGCGTGTGGGCATCAAAGATGCGATCGGGAA
Organism: Pirellulaceae bacterium; assembly: GCA_029936215.1. Lineage (GTDB taxonomy): Bacteria > Planctomycetota > Planctomycetia > Pirellulales > Pirellulaceae > SAT2750. Next base: position 7,543 of record JAPYUD010000111.1, read on the forward strand.
GGAACGACTCCAGTTCCCGGGCAAAGAACTCACGATCAACATCCGTGGCCGTTGGCATAAGGGAGTGCTCTCCTGTTAAACAAGTGTGCCAACAATATCACATGCCACCACACCAATTCCAAGCTCCCTGTTCCAATTCAACAAATACAAACAGAATTTGGGCTGAGCTGCCTGTTGCACCCTAGCCATGGCAGCAAGGAGAGACGACCATGAAGTCCTGGCCAAAGCATTTTTTTATCGTGCTGGAGTTTCCATGAACAGTAAGACTTCCCTGGTAGTCCTGGCCACCCTGCTGCTGGCCGCGTCCACGGCCCGAGCCCAAGACCCTCCCCTGAACCTGGTCATCATCCAGACTGACGAACATCACTTCGGGACGCTGGGCTGTTACGGCGGGAAGATTGTTGGCACGCCAAATATCGATTGGATTGCCGAACAGGGAGTTATCTGCACGAGTTTCTATGCAACCACCCCGGTCTGTTCTCCCTCGCGGGCATCGTTCATCTCCGGCCGCTACCCGCAGAAGACCCCCGTGGTGACCAACAATATTCCACTGGCCGACTCGGTGATAACATTTGCAGAGGTTCTTCGCCGCCGTGGTTACGCCACCGGGTTCGCCGGCAAGTGGCACCTCGATGGACCAGGCAAGCCGCAGTGGGCCCCCGATCGCCAGTTTGGCTTTGCTGATAACCGTTTCATGTTCAACCGTGGGCACTGGAAGAAGTTCACCGATACTCCCAGGGGGCCACGGATCGCTGCCCGCAATGAAAAGGGCCAGGCCACGTACGCGGTCGATGGTGCCGACGAGAAGACCTTCTCGACCGACTGGCTGACGAGCAAGGCGATTGAATTTATCGACACGAACAAGGACAAGCCGTTCTGCTATTATCTCAGCCTGCCCGACCCGCACGGCCCCAACACGGTTCGAGCGCCGTACAACACGATGTACGCCAACGTCAAGGTACCGATTCCTGCCACGCTGGTACGGCAGCCAGGTCAGATCCCCGGCTGGGGCAAGTCAGCCAACGTCAATGCCGCCGCCCTCAGGCGGCTCATGCCTCCCTACTACGGGATGGTCAAGTGTATCGATGACAATGTCGGCCGGATCCTCAAGCAGCTCAGGAAACACGACCTGGTCGATCGCACCATGATCGTTTTCACCTCCGACCACGGCGATCTCTGCGGCGAACATGGGCGATTGAACAAGGGAGTCCCTTACGAGGGGTCGGCACGCATCCCCTTCCTGGTTTCCTGTCCTGGCAAGCTCCCGGCAGGGACCACGGTCAACGAGGCGCTCAGCACCGTCGACTTCTTCCCCACCGCACTGAAGTTGCTCGACGTTCCTTACGACAAAAAAGTGGATGGCCGGGATGCATCGTTATTGCTGGCAGGCATCGAAGAGGAGAGCTGGAACGACATCTCTTTCCTCCGCAGCACACCCGGGCAACCCTGGCTCTGCGCGGTCAGCGCCCGTTACAAGCTGGTCTACTCGGCGCTCGACGATCCCTGGCTGATCGACATCCAGAAGGATCCCGGTGAGCTCACCAACCTGTTCGGCACGCCCGGGCTCCAGGACGTTGCCCGCAGCATGACGCGGCAGTTGATCGAGTACGCCCATGAGCACCAGGA
>JAPYUD010000626.1:0-1834 GCA_029936215.1 Pirellulaceae bacterium
CCGCTGGACAGCTCGGCCGCGGCGATTGGCGCCCAGGGCCTCTTGCGACTGGGCCATTACCTCGAGGGCCGGGATGATGAGTCGGCCAGGCAGTACTGGCAGGCAGGACTCACCGTTGCCCGTACGCTGCTGGCCGAACCCTACCTCTCAACCGGCAGCGATCACCAGGGCCTGCTGCTGCACAGCATCTACCACCGCCCGGGTGGCTGGGATCACTCGCCTGCCGGCAGCAGCTCACCCCACGGCGAGGCCTGCATGTGGGGGGACTATCACCTGCGAGAGCTGGCACTTTACCTTGGCCGGATAGCAGCCGGCGAATCCTATTACACGTACTTTGGCCCGCTCTAGCGGGCTTCGAGGAGAAGCGAACCATGAATCGATATTTCCTGCCCCTGCTGCTGGCACTGCTTGTGGCCCCGGTCGCTGTTGCCGAGGTCGAGAAATTCGAGATCACCGAACGGGTGCCCTTTGCCGATGGCAAGGAATTTGGCGAGGTCGGTGCCTACGAGCGGATTGTCGGCACCGTCACCTTTGCGATTGACCCGGCGGCACGGCAGAACGCCACGATTGTCGACCTGCAGAAGGCGGTTGCGGGAGAGGATGGGCGGGTGCGGTTTTCCATGGACCTGTTCATGCTGGCCCCGGTCGACCTTGCCCTCGGCAGTGGAACCCTGCTTTACGACGTCAATAACCGCGGTAACAAGCTGGCCCTGCGAATGTTCAACTTCGCCGGCGGGGGTAACAACCCGCTGGACGAGGCATCGGCCGGCGACGGGTTCCTGATGCGGCAGGGTTTCGTCGTGCTCTGGAGCGGCTGGGACGGGGAACTGCTGCCCGGTGGCGGTCGTCTGCAGCTGCGTGCCCCCGTGGCCAGGGGGATTGATGGGCCGATCACCGGTCCGGTCCGCTGCGAGTTTGTCACCAGCTCCAATGCCAGCCGGCTGGGGGTCTCGGGCGGGGGCCATGGTAGTTACTGGCCGGTCGAAAAACAGCTCTCGCAGGCGACACTCACCTGGCGGGAGAACCCGCGCGAACCACGACAGCAGATCAACCGTGACAAGTGGCAGCTGCACGTGACACAGCCGCAGGGGGCCAGTGAAAGCCAGCTTCCCCAGCTCGAGGTGGAACTGGACGAGTCCTTCCTGCCGGGGAGGATCTACGAGCTGATTTACCAGGCCCGTGACCCCCTGGTCCACGGTGTCTGCTTTGCCGGTGTCCGCGACCTGGTCTCGGCGCTGAAGCATGGCGAGGGAGAGGGGAACCCGCTCTCGGGCACGATCGCCCGTGCCCACGGTTTTGGTGTCTCGCAGAGCGGCCGCTTTCTGCGTGAGATACTCTACTGGGGGCTGAACGAGGACGAGCAGGGGAGAAGGGCCTTTGACGGCCTGATCCCGCACGTGGCCGGTGGCGGCCTCGGTTCCTTTAACCATCGCTTTGCCCAGCCGACCCGCTATTCCACACAGCGTGGCAACCATGACTACCCGGTCGACCGCTTCCCATTCTCCTACGAGGTCCAGCGGGATCCGCTCAGCGGTGCCCGGGACGGGATCACGCTCCGCTGCCGCCGCTCCGCCATGCCGCGGGTGATGCATACCCAGTCAACCGCGGAGTACTGGACACGGGCCGGTTCTCTGCCGCATACCGATCCACTCGGCAGGCGCGATGCCCGGGTTCCTGGCAATGTTCGTTTCTATTCCTTTGGCGGCACGCAGCACGGGCCGAGCGGCTTTCCGCCCAGCAAGGGTACGGCCCAGGCCCTGGCCAACCCGGGGGATTACCGGGTCTTTTTGCGATCCCTGTTGCTCTCGCTCGATGGCTGGGCCCAGGGTCACGA
>JAPYUD010000112.1:0-9074 GCA_029936215.1 Pirellulaceae bacterium
GGTGATGACCGTGAGCCACTGGTTCGGCTTTTCGACGAGCCGGGAATGAAGCCCGCCATGCTCTCCCGTGTGGCGCTGGAGAATCAGGAAGTAACCCACCGGGTAGGGAAATGGCCAGTCGCCTGCTGGCAACGGGTTGGGCAGGGGGAGGTCCTTTTTACTACCCTTTCGATGGACGCCTGGGTTCAGCCGATGTCGGTTGGGGATGGAGTCAATATCACGCGGCCGCTGAAGTCCCTTGCGAAGAGATTTCTCCAGGAACGCCAGGCCCAGGTAGTTGACCAGCAGCAGTTGCGGCCCTTTGTTGCCGACAAGATTGGCTACAGCATTATCAGTCGCTCGCATGTGACATGGGTCCTGGTTGCTCTCTGCATGGTCCTTTCCGGCGTTGGGGTTTTTTACCAGCGACATGGAAAGCTGGAAAAGCTGGCGATCGCCGGACCGTTACTTGCACTCATCGCTGCGATTTACCTGGGAGTGCAGGGGGCCAGTTCACGTTACCTTGTTCCCAGTATGGCGGCGGAAGTGCAGTGGATCGAAGCGGATCCAGGGACCAACCAGGTCCACGTGAGTGGAATTACAGCGGTCTATAACCAGGCACCTTCGGAAACAAAGATGGGGGCGAAATATGGTGGAGTCTTCTGGCCTGACTTCGAGGGGCTCGAGGGAGTTTCTGCTCGCATCATCTGGACCGACCTGGGGCAGTGGCACTGGGAACAGCTTCGCCTGCCAGACGGGGTCCGCCAGATGCCATTTTCTGCTGCTGTCACGCTCGATTCGGCGCTCAGTGTTAACTGCCGGTTTGGTCCAGAGGGGCTCGTTGGGGATTTTTCGCTTGGACCATTTAATGACCTTTCCGATGCATTGCTGGTCAGCCCGGGAGGGAAACGGTTGGCGGTTACCATTGAGGAAGGCAGAATCGTCAATACAACACCACTCCCCCGGGGCCGCTATTTCCAGGACAACGTACTTTCCGATGAACAGCAACGGCGCGCTATGATCTACCAGGAGATTCTCGAACCGGAAACTCCTCACGAGAGATCGTTTCCTCGTCAGCAGGTGTTGCTTGGCTGGTCCAGTCGGGTGGATGTCGGTTTCCGGTTTCCCGACCAGCAGGAACATGTCGGTGCCGCACTGGTGGCGATCCCCGTGGCTCTCCAACGGACGCCCCTCGGTGAGGCCTTCCAGGTTCCCTCCGCAGCCCTTTCCTTTCGTGCCATGCCGGATCCGTTGAACGGTGGCATTTCGACCGCTTATGACAATATCAATGGTGTCTGGATCTCGAACTTTACCCAGGCCAAGATGACATGGCTCCGTTTCCAGTTACCCTCGGAGGTGCTCCCTGCGGAGATTGAGCAAGCGGTTGTAATCGTCGATATCGATGCCGTCGGGCGAAACCTGGACATTGCCGGTTGGGCGGGGGATGAGATCCGCTCCCTGGGGATCGTTGAGGCGCCACAGGGGCCGGTCACTCTCAAACTGGACCAGCGAGACTTTATTCAACCCGATTCCGATGGTGGTTTCTGGCTGGGTGTCAGGGTTTCTGGTGAGCTTCAACCCAGCCCCGGTAGACCAGCCCTGGACTGGACGATCCGCGATGTGAGCCTCTCGATCAACGGACGGCGTGTGGGAGCAGAGGATGAGTCAAGCAGCCCTACAGGAGTGGATAGATGAGTGATCTGGAACCGGTCGTGGTGATTGAAAACCTGACCAAGCGTTACGGCGACCTGGTAGCGGTGGATGATGTTTCCCTGTCGCTCAACCGTGGCCACATTCTCGGCTTTATTGGACCCAATGGCGCGGGCAAGACAACGACCATCAAGATCCTCGTGGGGCTGGCGCGGCCGACTAGCGGAACGGCTCGTATCTCGGGGGTCGATTGCGTTTCCGATGCTCGCCGTATCAAGCGGCTGGTCGGTTACATGCCGGATACTTTTGGCCGTTATAGCAATATGCGTGTGCGGGAGTACCTGGATTTCTTTGGCGCGGCCTTCGGAATCGCGCCGAGCAAGCGGCGGAAACGAATCGATGCCGTGCTGGATATTACCAATGCAACTTACATGCAGGATCGTTACGTCGATGTGCTCAGTCACGGGATGGCCCAGCGAGTGGGGATTGCCAGGACATTGCTGCATGACCCGGAGGTGCTTGTCTTTGATGAACCGGCCAACGGGCTTGACCCCGAGGCACGAATCGAGATGCGTGGCCTGCTGCTGCGGCTTGCTGAACTGGGCAAGACCCTGATCGTGACCAGCCATATCCTCCCGGAACTTTCGCGGATCTGTGACCTGGTGGCAATCATCAGCAATGGCAAGCTGAGGGCTTATGGGACGCTGCCGGAAATTGCTGAACAGATTGGCCAGAGCCGGATGATCGAGATCCAGCTCGCTTCTCCTGACCAGCTTACGACGGCCAGTGAACGGGTCATGCCGTTCCTGCCAGAGGGGAGCTCGGTGGATATTTCCGAAACGGAATCGCTGCTGCGGTTCAGGGCGAATCTCAGTGAGGACAAGATGAACCAGATCATCAGGGAACTGGTCCAGGCGTCGATCCCGGTCTCCCAGTTTCGGGAATTGCAGACCGATCTGGAGGATGCTTTTGTATCCGTCTCCCAGGAAGATAAAGCCGGCAACTGAGCCGGGAAAAGTGAAGGTCCATGTTTAGTAACCCGATTATCCAGCGAGAGCTTATTGGCATGCTGCGCAGCCGCAGGGCGCTGGTGATCCAGGTGCTGCTGGTTGCCATTTTCGGTCTGCTGGTGGTGCTCCGATGGCCCTCGGATCCGCGAGTGGACTTGAATGGTGCCCGTTCCATGCAGGTTTTCCGCCTTTTTGGCTATGGCCTGCTCTCGGCAATCGTGCTCCTGGTACCGGCTTTTCCGGCTGCCTCGATTGTCCGTGAAAAACAACAGGGGACGCTCGCCCTGTTGCTCAATACACCGATGAGCGCCGGGCAGATCTACCTGGGGAAACTCCTCGGTGTGATGGCCTTCGTATTCATTGTGCTGGCGTTGAGTTTGCCGGCAGCGGTGGCCTGCTATGCGATGGGGGGAATCTCTCTGCAACAGGGGTTGCTGCCGCTTTACCTGTTGCTGGTACTGGTTGCGCTGCAGTATTCGTCACTCGCGTTGTTAATAAGCAGTCATGCGACATCGACCGATTCGGCCATGAAGTTAACTTACGGGGCAATCCTTGTACTTGCCGTGGTGACGCTTGGTCCCTACCTGTTCCTGCAGGGGGTCCCGGGAGAGGAGGCAGCGGCCTGGCTGCGTAGTCTCTCCCCGTTGCCAGCGGTCATGGAGATCCTGGGACAGCGTGACCTGGGGGGGCAGGGGCTGGAAGTGATTGGCGGCTCGCATTGGAAATACAGCATGCTGTCTGTTCTCTCCACGGTCGTGATGAGTTGCCTGACTCTTCGTCGCCTCAACGTGCGGATCTTTGACGAGACACGGGCACAGGGAGTGATGACGCATGAATTGGTGGGGGCACGCCGATTCTTGCGGAATCTCGTCTACATGGCAGGTGTGACGGATCCCCAGCGGCGGCGGGGTGAGATCTCACGGCTTTTTAACCCGGTCATGGTCAAGGAGTTTCGTTGCCGGCGTTTTGGCCGGCTTCACTGGATCCTGCGACTCGTGGCTGGCTGCGCGATTCTCTCTTTCCTGCTTACCTTCCTTGGTCTGTTTGGTACCCATGGCTGGGGTGTAGAGCGAATCGGTGGAATTCTCGTTATCCTCCAGGTCTCGCTCGTGGTCCTGCTGACGCCTAGCATCACGGCAGGCCTGATTAGTGGTGAACGTGAAAGTGGAAGCTGGCAGTTGCTGCAGATGACACCGATGTCGGGCTGGAAGATCATCCGGGGCAAGCTGCTGAGCGTTGTCTACACGCTGCTGCTTTTGGTGATGGCCACCCTGCCGGCTTACGTGGTGATGATTGCCCTGAGGGCAGAAATGCAGAAACAGGTCATCGAAGTCCTTTTCTGCCTGCTGGCAACCGTTGTCTTCTGTCTCTCGGTGAGTGCCCTCATCAGCAGCCTTGTGCGGACGACCGCGGTCGCCACGACTGCCTCTTTTTGTGTGCTGGTTGGCCTGTTTGCCGGGACGCTCTTGTTCTGGCTGGGTGAAGGTGCTCCCTTTGGCCATGACCTGGTTGAGGCAGTTTTAAAGGTGAATCCATTGGCCGCTGCACTGGCAGCCATGCAGATGCCCGGTTTCACAAGTTATGATCTTGTTCCCCATAACTGGTACATCATTGGTTCGGCGTCACTGCTGGCTTTTGCAGCCCTGGCAGTGCAGACCATCAAGTTAACGCGCCCCCAGTAAAGAACTTCCCTGATCGGGTAAACGCCAGATGACATTGAACGACATCCCAAGCACGAACAAAATGCCGACCGTCTGGCTCTCGCTCTGCCTGGCCTTGCTGGTGGTGGTCCCGGCCTCCGCCCTGGAGCCTCGCACGGACGTGATCCACGACCTGAAGCAATGGCCGATGTACAACTCGCCGGCCATTGGGCGGTCGACGAACAGGACAGTCCATTCACGGGAACTTATTCCGCTCTGGCTGGTTGCGTTGAAATCGGACGAACTGGATCTGCAGCGCCAGGTAGCGGACACGATCGTGATTGCCAGGCAACGGGGAGTCGAGGGCCTGGAAAAGATGATCCCTGCACTTCTCAAGATTCTCCACCAGCCAGAGCCCCATCCGACCGTGCTGGCATCGACCTGCCGGGCTCTTATCGCACTGGATCACCGGGCCGTTGCCCCCCGCTTGTTGGAACTCGCCAAGCAGGGCAACCTGCATCTTTCAAGTATTGTTGAACCTGGACTGGCCGTCTGGAAAGAGACGGGTGCAATACAGGTCTGGAGAGAACGCCTGGCAGATCCCGGCATCGCACTGCCACTTTCCCGCCTGGCAATCCGCTGTCTTGCGGACGTGGAGGACACGGAGTCAATCGAAGCACTCGATTCAATTGCCGTGGATTCAACCCGGGCCGTTGCTCTTCGTATCGAGGCGGCGCGGGCAGTAGCGCAGCTAGCCAGCGAACCACAAATTACCATCGCCAGCGAGCTCAAGGCAGCTGCCTCCAATAGTAGCGATGGCTGGATCAATCGCCTGCTGGCCGCCTGGTTGCTTTCACCGGTACCGGCAAGCGAGGCACTCCAGCAGCAGGTCATCCCCCTTGTCAGGGAACTGGCCCTGGACGAGGACGGGAGCATCGCCGCAGTGGCACTTGATTCCCTGATGGCCTGGAACGTTGAAATGGTAGCAGGGCTGGCACCCCAGCGAGTTGGCCACGAGGATGCCCAGGTCAGATCCACGATCGCAGATGCACTGTTTGAGGTGATCAATGCCGAGCGAGTAAGTCAATTGGCCGGTTTCCTGGAAGATCCGCATCAGCCGACACGGCTGAAGGTACGTGGATGGCTGATTGAACTCCTGGCAGATGATCAACTGGGGCCTGTCGTTGCGAAGGAGATCACCTCGATCCAGCCGCTGTTTTCCTGGCGAGGTATCGAGCAGCTTCTCTGGATCATGGTCGAGGTGCCCGAGGTGGCCGACAGGGAGTGGATTCCCGGGCTGATTGACCACTATCGACCCGAAGTATTCATTACCTCGGCATGGGCGGCACGGCGGTTGAAAGTTACTGCTGCCTTGCCGGTGATGCTCAAGCGAGCCAGGGCGGCCGAGACCCAGCTCGTGGAGCTCAACCTGGACCTGACACCGTTTAATGATGATATGCTCGAGCAGGTCTGCCATATCTTCCAGGCTTTTGGGGAAATGAACTACAAGCCTGCGGAGACACTGGTGGTCAAGTCGATCGCCCTGAACAGCCCCTTCTACTCCTTCCAGATTCGTGCCTCGGCGGCCTGGGCCATTGGTTTTTATTACGTGGATAACCCGGATGAGAGAATCGTGGGAATCCTGGAAGCCCGGGTGGCATACGAGGCACCCATGCCGCCGGAGGGGATTGTTGTCAAACGCATGGCGGCAATCTCGCTGACCCGAATGAACTCGGTCGAATCGATCCCCCTGCTGGAGCGGTATTTCTATTCCAGCCCGCCGACAGATTATCTGAAATGGACCTGCGCCTGGGCGATGGGTCAGCTGGGCAAGGAGATCGAGGAAAAACCGGGCACGATTGATATCTTCTCGATCAACTGGTTCCTGGAACCAATTAACGACTGATCAAGAAGGATCTTCTGGAAGGTTCCTCCGGGTCGCCCGGAGCTCGCTATAATGCAGCGGTGTTTCACCCTGCCTGGTAACCTGGACCGCCATGTCCTCCATCCAGATCAACCGCTGTTTCCCGGTGGTTTTGCTTTTTGTCATGCTGGCCGGGAGGGGAACCAAAGCGGGCGATTTTCCGCCGGAAGGAACCCGGCCGCTGCCGGTGCGAATCGAAAGTGGAGCGGACCAGCTGGACCTGTTTGTCGGGGAGAAGCGGTTTTGTCGCTACGTCTTCCATGACGAGCAGATCTCCCGTCCCTACTTTGCCCACCTGGTTGCTCCCTGCGGTACGCAGGTGACCCGCCGCCATCCTCCCGTGGAAGGGGAAGATGCCACGGACCACGCAACCTTTCATCCCGGGCTCTGGACTGGTTTTGGGGATATCAGTGGCCACGATTACTGGCGACTGAAGGCACAGGTCAAGCACGTGAAGTTTCTCGAGGCTCCACGGACAGGTCCCGGCTGGGCCTCTTTTACCTCCAGGAATGATTACCTCTCGACCGACGGGGAAACAACGATCTGTCGTGAAGAGTTCACGTTCATCCTGCTCGTTCGGGAAACTGGCTACCTGGTTCTCTGGGAGAGTACATTCTCGGCGGTTGGGAAAGAGGCGGTTTTTGGTGACCAGGAGGAGATGGGCCTTGGGGTCCGGGTGGCCACGCCCCTTGCGGTTGCAAACGGGGGCAGGATCGTGGACAGCGAGGGCCGTCTGAACGGGAAAGGGGTCTGGGGCAGGCAGTCGAACTGGTGTGATTACCACGGGCGAACAGGAGATTTCCTGCTGGGAGTCACCCTGATGCCAGATCCGGAGAATTTCCGCCCCAGCTGGTACCATGCCCGGGATTATGGTTTTGTGGCAGCCAATCCGTTTGGTCGCAATGCTTTTACGAAACAGGAAAAGAGCCGGCTGGTGGTGCCGGCAGGGAAGCCGCTGCGATTACGGTTTGCCGTGCAATTCCACTCACAGCCTCTGGCTGCCAGTGAGCCCTTGCCACCTGTCCAGCAGCTGGTCCGCGCACGAGAGCAGGGATATCGAGATTATCTCAAGATCCTGCACATCGACAGCGGTGTCAGGTAAGATGCTGGGAGACACTCGTAGCCAGATCAGGTGTGATGAAATGCCAAGATGGACGTTGGTGACAACTGCTGTTGGATCCCGGGCTGCTGCTGCCCTGCTGGGACTGTTGATGGTTAGCGGGCTGGGACGCTCCCAGGTCCAGGCGCAGCAGGCTGATTTTAACCGTGATATCAAACCGATCCTGTCGGATACCTGTTACAAGTGTCACGGGCCGGATGCCGGGCAACGAAAGGCAGAGCTGAGGCTTGACGTCCGGGAGGGGCCGCTCGGTTCCGAGCGTGATCCCGCCATCATCGTGCCAGGAGCGCCGGGCAAGAGTGAGCTCTGGCGACGAATTAGCTCCGACGATCCGGATGTCCGCATGCCACCTGATTCAGCCGACGTTGAGTTGAGTGATCGAGAGCGGGAGTTGATCGGTCGTTGGATTCGCCAGGGCGCGGAATGGCGGGGCCACTGGTCCTTTGTCATGCCTCGCCGCGCGGCGCTGCCAGGTCAATCACCCTGGCTTGAGAATTCGATTGACTCCTTTATCCTCGCTCGTATCAAGGATGCCGGATTGTCACCCTCCCCGCGGGCGGACCGGGAAACACTCATTCGCCGGGTGACGATTGACCTGACGGGCCTGCCACCCGCCCAGCATGAGATGGATGCCTTCCTTGCAGACACTTTACCGGGTGCCTACGGCCGACTGGTGGACCGTTTGCTGGATTCTCCCCGCTACGGGGAACGCATGGCACTCAGCTGGCTGGATGCGGCCCGCTATGCCGACACCAGTGGTTACCAGACAGACGGGATTCGCCACATGTGGCGATGGCGGGACTGGGTGATTGACGCGTTCAACCGTAACCAGCCGTTTGATGAATTCACTATCGAGCAGCTGGCAGGGGACCTGCTGCCTGACCCGACACGGGAACAGATCCTGGCGACCGGTTTTAACCGCAATCACAGGGCAAACTCCGAGGGAGGGATTGTCCCGGAGGAGTACCTGGTGGAATACGCTGTCGATCGTGTCGACACCACCGCCACGATCTGGCTGGGGCTGACGATGGGCTGTGCCCGCTGTCATGACCACAAGTACGATCCGATCACGCAGCGGGATTTTTACCAGGTGATGGCTTTCTTCAATAACCTGCCCGAGCGAGGGAGGGTGGCCAAGGAAGGGAATTCCGCACCGCTTGCAATTTCACCCACACGGCAGATGGCCCGGCAACTGGAGAAGCTGGAGGTAGAGATTGCCGGAACCGGTCGGCAGCTCGAGGAGCAACAGGAACAGGCCGAGAGGTCGCTCGAGAAATGGGCTTCCACCTACAAGCCGGTTGCCGGCGATGAGCTGGTGGTGGATCAGGGTCTGGCGGTCCGTATTAGCTGGGATGACCTGCAGAATCCCTGGGTTGCTGAACCGGGTGAGGAACCGGCCCGGCTGGCGGTGCCCGAGGGGCAGGGGGAAGCGAGTCTTGTCGAGGGAGTTCAGGGGAAGGCACTGCAGACAGCCGCTGGACAGAGTGTCGAGGCGGGAAACATGATCGGGTTTAACGCCGACGATCCGATCACGCTGGCAACCTGGGTCCAGCCGCTCTCGGTCCAGACCGGTACGATTATGAGTATCCTCAAGGAAGAGGAGAACCGGGCATCGGGGTTCAGCTGGAAGCTGGTGGAGAACCGCGTGCAGGTCAGTTATGGTCCGCGCTGGCTGGACGATGCGATCATTATCCGCTCGCGAGATCCCTTGCCTGTGGGGCGCTGGACCCACCTGGCGATCGTCCATGATG
>JAPYUD010000113.1:0-4810 GCA_029936215.1 Pirellulaceae bacterium
CCTTGTTACCCGGTAAAAAATTCCGAGGATGAATTGTAACTCATTTCCCTGCCGGTGCATGCTTCTCGCCAGAGCGGACGGTGGCTTGCTCAAGGGCATCCGTGATCCGGTCGCAGGTTGCCTCCACCAACGCCGGGTGGAGGCCCAGGGGTTCGGTGATCACGTAGGCAAGCTGTGGATGTGGCCTGGCAGCCTCGGCAGCTAGTTGTGGAATATGTTCGCGCCAGTGCCGGCCCGGCCCCAGGAACCAGGGGTGAATGACGATGTAGCGGGCACCCTGCCTGACGCAGTTGTTCATTGCCATGGCCATGTCGGGAGTGGCAATTTCCATGTGTGCCGGTTCGACGATCCTGTAGCCTGCTCGCTCCCTTAGTAGGTCAACGTAATCGAGTAACTGTCGATTGCTCTGCTCACGACGAGATCCGTGGTCGATGACAATAATCCCCAGCTCATCGAGTGAGGGGTTGGCGGGAATACTGCCTCGTGACGTTATTGGGTTTTCTGTCATCGAAGTGTCTCCCGTGGCGGATGAAACGCGGCATGCTATGATTGGCGATGGCGAGTTCATTATAGGTGCCTCGCCTCACTGACACATTGCACCAGGGCCTCGCTGGGGGTTGGCATGATCTCGGCACGGCAAATCAGCGTTGCTTTTTCTCCCAGCCCCGCTCTGCCTGTCCTGGATGGACTTGACCTGCAGGTTGACCAGGGTGAATTCGTCTCCGTGCTGGGTTCCTCTGGCTGTGGCAAGTCCACGTTACTCAAGGTAATTGCCGGCCTGGTTGTTCCCAGCCGGGGTGAACTTACTGTGGGCCAGGGCCAGGCACCTGGCCGATCGGAGATTGGCTTCGTCTTCCAGGATCCAACCCTGCTTCCCTGGCGAAACGTGATCGATAATATTCGCCTGCCCCTGGAGCTTCGTGGCCAGCCGGTCAGGTCCCAACTGGATGCGGCAGGGCAGATGCTGGAGATGGTTGGACTTCAGCCGGAGGATGGTCTGAAGTTCCCCCGCATGCTTTCCGGGGGAATGCGGATGAGAGTCTCACTGGCCCGTGCCCTGGTGACCCAGCCGGATATTTTACTGCTGGATGAGCCCTTTGCTGCCCTGGATGACATGCTTCGGCAGCAGCTCTGCGAGGAGCTACTGGAAATCTGGCAGGAGCTTCGCCAGACGATCGTGTTTGTTACCCACAACGTGAGCGAGGCGGTGTTCCTTAGCCAGCAGGTTTACCTGATGCAAGCGGAGCCGGGCCGGCTTGTCGACCAGGTCGAAGTCCCCTTCCCTTTCCCTCGAAAGGCTTCCCTGCGGGGTGAGGCCGGGTTTGCCCGCCTTGTTGAGGACGCCAGCGGGCGGCTGAGGGAGACCGTGGCATGAACCAGTCCCCCAGGCGATGGATTACAATACTCATCCCGCCGCTGGTCCTCTTGCTGTTGACCATGGTCGTCTGGCAACTGGCGGTCACGCTACTGGAGATAAAACCTTACCTCCTGCCATCTCCAGCAGCGGTGGTGGAAGCGGCCATCGAGCATCGAAGTGAGCTGTTCTCGGCCATCTGGCTCACCGGGCGGGCAGCCGGGCTGGGACTGCTGGTTAGTATCCTGCTGGGAACAGCAACGGCACTGGTTTTTAGCCAGTCTCGCGTTGTCAGGCGCAGCTTTTATCCTTATGCCATTGCCCTGCAGACCGTGCCGATCGTGGCAATTGCCCCCCTGATCGTGAACTGGTTCGGCGAGGGATTCCAGAGCGTCGTGCTGGTTACCGTGATCATCAGCCTGTTCCCGGTAATTACCAGTGTCACCACGGGACTGACCTCGATTGATGAGGGACTGCATGACCTGTTCCAGCTCAACCAGGGGAGTCGCTGGCAACAACTGGTCAAGCTACGGATTCCCTCGGCGATTCCCTCGCTGGTTACAGGTGCCCGGACGGCTGCCGGGCTGGCCGTGGTGGGGGCAATCGTGGGCGAGTTCTTTGCCGGTGCATCGGTCACCGAACGGGGACTTGGGTACTTCGTCCTCTACGCGGTTCCCAACCTGCAGACCGACCTGCTGTTTGGCTGCGTGATCGCTGCCACGCTGCTGGGAGTTGTCATGTTTGTTGCTGTCTCCCTTGTTGGAACACATCTGCTGGGACGCTGGACGGCCGAGATGGAAACGCATTGAGGGAGAGAACCGCTATAATCCCTCCCGGGAGAATTTGATCCATGTGGAAACAACAACTTGCGACGCTCCTGGTATTGCTGGCCTCTCTTGCCGGTTGCCGGGATGTTGATCAATCGCCCGGAGACGGAACTGCGGATGAAAATCCAGGGGCTCGCCTGGAGAAAGTAAGCCTGCAGCTGAACTGGTTCCCGGAAGCGGAGCATGGGGGTTACTACGCGGCCAAGCTGCATGGCTTCTTTGAGCAGGAGGGCCTGGATGTGGAGATTCTTCCCGGGGGTCCAAATGCCAGCGTGATTCAGAAAACAGCCGGGCAACAGGTCAACTTTGCCGTGGCCAATGCCGACCAGGTTCTGCTTGGCAGAGAGCAGCAGGCAGAAGTGGTGGCCCTGATGGCACCGCTCCAGTCCAGCCCTCGCTGTATCATGGTCCACGCGGATTCCGGTATCGACGATTTCAGCGGGCTCAAGGGCATGACCGTGGCGATGGGAAGCGGGAAGGCGTATGCCCGTTTCATGGAGAAACAGGGCCTGCTTGAGGATGTGAAGGTGGTCGCCTACTCGGGCAGCGTGGCTCGCTTCCTGGAGCGAAAGGACTTTGCCCAGCAGGGTTATGTTTTTAGTGAGCCATTTGTTGCCCAGCAGCAGGGAGCCCGGACTCGAAACCTGATGGTCTCGGATCTCGGGTTTAATCCCTACACCAGTATCCTGATAACCAGCACCGAGCAGCTTGATGCGAACAGGGAGCTGGTGCATCGGGTGGTTCGTGCCTCGATTCGCGGGTGGCAAAAATACCTGGAGGATCCGCTGAAGGTCAACGAGCACATACACTCGATCAACGAGGAGATGAGCCTGGAGATCCTGGCCTTTGGTGTTGAGCAGCTCAAGCCGCTCTGCCTGCCCGGCGAAATGGAGGTCGAGGATCTCGGCCAGATGACAGCTGAGCGGTGGGAAACGCTGGCAGGACAGCTTCGATCTCTCGACCTGTTGGGTGACTCGGTAAAGGCAGCGGATGCCTACGACCTGGGTGGATTGTCCCGTCC
Source organism: Pirellulaceae bacterium (assembly GCA_029936215.1). Lineage (GTDB taxonomy): Bacteria > Planctomycetota > Planctomycetia > Pirellulales > Pirellulaceae > SAT2750. The sequence continues at coordinate 3,203 of JAPYUD010000113.1, forward strand.
AGCTGCGGACTAGGAAAAGAGGTCCATAAGCGGGGCACCCCCGTCGACAAGCGGGATGGGTCGCCCCGAGGCATCGGGGATTCGCCAGTTGGAATCAATTCCCAGGGTGTGATAGATCGTGCTGGCCAGGTCCTCCGGGCTAACCGGGTTTTCCGTGGCGTATTCTGCATGGCGATCGGTTTTTCCATAGACCACGCCACCCCGTATCCCCGCTCCGGCGATCACGGCGGGGAAAAGCGTGCTCCAGTGCCCACGTCCCCACTTGTCATTGGCCTTGGGAGTGCGCCCCATCTCGCCCATGGCTACCACCAGTGTTTCGTCGAGCATGCCTCGTTCGTCCAGGTCGGTCAGCAGGGCGGACAGCGCCTGGTCGAGGGTGGGGACAAGGTGCTTTTCCAGGTAGTCGCTGCTGCGATGGGAATCCCAGCTGTAACCATCGACGGCGTCATAATGTACGGTCACGAAACGGACACCTGTTTCCACCAGCCGCCGGGCGACCAGCGTGGACTGTCCAAAAAGGTGACGACCGTAACGGTCTCGCAGCTTGTCCGGTTCCCTGCGGACATCGAAAGCCTGCTGGGTTTGCTCGGAGCTAACCAGTGCCAGGGCGCGCTGGCGGAAGCGGTCCATGGCAGTGATGTTGCCCTTCTGGTCCAGTAGCCTTCGCTGCTTGTTGAACTGGGTGAGCAACGAGTTGCGGCGATCCAGCCGGTCCAGCGTGATCCCGTTGAGCTGCTCGAGTCCCTGGATGCGATAATCCAGCTCCTCGTCGGTACAGTCGCGGAAGTACGGGTTGTCGTCCTTGTCCCGCTTGTCAAGACGCGTGTTGAGCGGATCGTAACCTCGTCCCAGCCAACCGGCGGTCTCACCGGGACGACGGAGCGGCACCCTGTAGTCCTGGAGCCGTCCGAGGAAATTGGGGACCACCACGTAACTTGGCATCTTCCGCTCCAGGCCGCCGGGCTGGTGCTGCGAGTAGTACTTCACGATGGATCCCATCGAGGGGGCGTCATTGGGAGTGACATTAAAGCCGCCGCCGATGGGAATATTCCAGCGATGGCCAGTTTGTATGTAGTGGCCAGCACCACTGTGGTCGTTGTAACTGTGCGTCATTGTCTTGATGATCGCCAGCTTGTCCGAGATCGCCGCGGTCCGGGAGAGATGTTCAGAGATCCGGAGTTCCGGCGTCTTGCTGGGTGTTGTCTTGAAAGGGCCCCGGATGGCACTTGGCGCATCGGGCTTCATGTCAAACGTCTCCAGCTGGCTGGGTCCACCAAACAGGAAAAGGAAAATCACCGACTTGGCACGTGCGCCAGCGAAAGGTGCGTGCTGCTCGGCTGCCAGCAGGCGGGGCAGAGAAAGTCCCATCAGGCCGGCTCCGCCAACCTGCATCAGCTGTCGACGGCTGAGACCGTCACAGGTGCTCGATCGATTTCCCAGGAGTGTCAGCATGGAGTCACTTTGCAGCGAATGAGGGGTCCCAGCGGGGCCATTTATCTACTCTATCGGATGTGATCTTTCACTGAAACCTGTTTTTTGACACACTTCGCACCCCATTTTGGTGGCACCTGTATTGTAGGGAGATCCAGCAATGAGAGTCACATCACA
>JAPYUD010000113.1:4910-9038 GCA_029936215.1 Pirellulaceae bacterium
CGGTCTCCTGTTTTGCGGCACGTATGCCACTGCCCAGGATCCGGGGACGGAGAATATTACCTCCGAGGCGACGGAAACCTCTGTAGACGACGGGGTCGAGGTTGGTGCAGAGGTCGAGGAGGAAGTTTTTGAAATGGCACCCTGGCTGGATGCCTGGTTTCCCCTCTGGCTTGACAAGGAGCACTTTAGTCTTCGGGATGCCCAGTGGCTTTGCCTGCTGGTACTGGTGTTCCTGGGTATTGTTGCCGACAGGGCCACCCGTTACCTGCTTTCCGTGCTGGGGCGGATTGTGCTTCGCACGTCGTTTGATGAGATGGAACCGAGGGAGCGGCGCAAGGTCTTCAAGCCAGTTGGTCTACTGGCCCAGGCATTAACCTGGTTCTGGGGAACTGCCCTGGTTGGCTTGCCAGGAAATGTCCTGGTCATTTTCGAAGTGGCTGTGAAATTCTTTACCGTGGTGGCGGCGATCTGGACATCCTTCATCGTGATTGACATAGTGGTTCGCTACCTGAAGAAGAAGGCAGAGGGAACAGAGACAAAGTTTGACGACCTGTTGCTTCCAATGGTTGGCAAGACCCTCAAGTTTTTCGCCGTCTGTATTGGGTTGATCCTTTTTGCAGATGTTTTCGAGCTGAAAGTCACTGCACTGCTTGGCGGGCTCGGGCTGGGCGGCATGGCACTTGCCCTGGCCTCCCAGGATGCACTGAGCAATGTATTTGGCTCCTTCCTGGTCATGGTCGACCGGCCCTTCGAAATCGGGGACTGGATCATTTTCGAGGATCACGAGGGGGCGGTCGAGAGCATGGGGATTCGCAGCACACGGATTCGTACTTTCTATGACTCGGAGGTGACCGTACCCAACAGCAAGTTCACCTCGGCGATTGTTGACAACATGGGGCGGCGAAAGTTCCGCCGACTGCGTACGACACTGGGCCTGGAGTATGATTCGACGCCGACCCAGATTGTCGCTTTCTGCGAGGGAGTTCGAGAGCTGATCCGGCAGCATCCGAACACGCGAAAGGACCTCTACCACGTCTATTTCAACAACTTCGGCGATAACAGCCTGGACGTGTTGCTGTTGTGTTTCATGGAATGTTCTGACTATGCGTCGGAACTCAAGGAACGACAGTCGCTTTACCTGGGGATCATGCAGCTCGCAGATCGCCTGGGAGTTTCATTCGCTTTCCCAACCCGGACCATTCATATGTTTCAGCAGGATGCAACGGCGGCCAGTCCTCCAACCTACGAGGATCCACTGGAAACCGGCCGGCAACTGGCAGCAGAGATTGCCGCTCCGCTGTTGGTGGAGCTGGAGAAGCTCGGCGGGGATGACGAGACTCCCCCGGATGATGAGGACGAGTGACCGGCTGGCCTCTTTTTTTCCGCTGACTGGTTTGTTTGCTGCAAAATCGTTCGCTATCATGAACCGCTGGCCCTGTACCAACCGGTTCATTTAAGGACGTTTCGATGCATTACTTCCAGTTGCTTGCGGACCCCACGGCCGGGGAGGTCCTTCTTTGGGCCCTGATTGGTTTTGTCGTGTTGGTCGCACTGGTGTCGCTGCTGATCGTGGCCCAGTACGGCAAGCTCTGGTTCCAGGCATACATGTCCGAGGCGGACGTTAAATTAATGGCGATGGTTGCCATGGGTTTCATGAGAATTAACCAGCGAATCATCGTCGATGCAAAGATCCGGGCCAAGCAAGCTGGCCTGGATATTAGTGAGACCGGTATCACCACCCCTCGCCTGCAGGCCCATTACCTGGCAGGTGGAAATGTGATGGGCGTGCTTCATGCCCTGATCGCTGCGGAGCGGGCAGACATCGATCTCGACTTTGATCGTGCCACCGCGATTGACCTGGCGGGACGTGATGTTCGCGAGGCCGTTCAGACAAGCGTGCGTCCCAAGGTGATCGATTGTCCTGACCCGGAACGGAGCGGCAAGGTAACGCTGAGCGCGATCGCCAAGGATGGGGTGGAACTCAGGGTGCGTGCCCGCGTGACGGTTCGAACCAACCTGGAACAGCTGATTGGCGGTGCCGTGGAGGCGACCATTATTGCCCGGGTCGGGGAGAGCATTATTTCCTCGATCGGTTCCGCCCTTAATCACCTTTCGGTCCTGGAAAACCCGGACCAGATCACCAAGGCTGTCCTTGCCCGTGGACTGGATGCTCAGACCGCCTTCGAAATTGTCTCCATTGATATTGCCGACATCGACGTGGGGGAGAATATTGGTGCTCGCCTGCAGGCGGACCAGGCGGAAGCTGATACCCGTGTTGCCCAGGCCAAGGCAGAACTGAGACGCGCGGAGGCAGTTGCGCTGGAACAGGAGATGGTGGCCCGGGTTGTTGATAACCGGGCCGAGGTGATCAAGGCGGAGGCGGAGGTTCCTCTCGCCATGGCCGAGGCATTTCGTAGTGGTAATATCTAGTCAGCGGTATCAACCCTGGTAACAGGTGTGGATGGCTGTGCGTGCCTGGCAGGAGACGATGAAAATGTATGGTGTAATACTTGCCGCCTTCTTGTTGCCCGCGGATCTCCCTGCAGACCAGGTGCAGTTGCTCAAGCTCTTCCGTAGCGAGTTCGTTGCAATCACACCGGGAAAGGGGATCTTCCCAGGTTCTTTCCAGATGGGGCGCGGAGAGGGTGGAAAAGCGAATGAAGGCCCGGCCCACAAGGTGACTTTTGATTACCGGTTCCAGGTGGCTCGCTACGAGGTGCCACAGGATCTCTGGGAGGCAGTGATGGGGAGTAATCCCTCACGCTGGAAGGGGAAACGGAACAGTGTCGAGATGCTGTCCTTTGATGAAGCCCAGGAGTTTTGCAGGAAAATAACCCAGTTAATGCGCCAGGCAAAACTGATCAAGGCGAACGAGCTGATTCGCCTGCCGAGCGAGGCGGAATGGGAATACTGTGCCAGGGCCGGGACGACCACGGTTTATTCCTTTGGTGACGACGTCGCCTCGCTGGACGATTATGGTTGGCACACCGGGAATGCAGCTGGAAATGATCCCCCGGTGGGAGCCAAGAAGCCGAATGCCTGGGGACTCTATGATGTCCACGGATACCTCTGGGAATGGTGCCTTGATTCAGCCCATGATAGCTACCAGGGAGCTCCCGTTGATGGAAGCGCCCGGGTAAAAAAGGATTCCACGCAACGAGTGTTGCGAAGTGGCAGCTGGAAGGACAAGGCAGAGATACTCACCAGCAGCTACCGTCATGTGCTCCCTGGGTCCAGCCGTGATGATGCCGTCGGCCTGCGATGTGTGCTGGCCCGGGAAACGAAGTAGCCGGCTAGTTGTCAAGCAACAGGTCGGTGAAGTCCTTGCGAGGGTTGATCTTCTTGAGCGCCTGGATGGCGTCGTTACGGATCAGATCCCTGTTTCGCTTGTTGTTGTAGACCTCCACCAGCGGATCAATCGCTGCCTCCGCGGGTTTGCCAATGGATCCCAGGCTTTGTACTGCCGCTCGCCGCGTTTGCTGGTCCTCGTGGCCGAGCAGCGTGACCAGCCTGTCCACGGTTTGCTGATCCGAAGGCCGGATCAGGCCCAGACGGCGGGTCGCTGATATCCGGACCATTCGCACCGTGTCGTCACTCGCCCGCAGCAATGCCGGTCGCGCCCCGGGGCCAAGCTTGGAGAGGACCTGGCAGGCCGCGATGCGAGCCGGCTCAGGTTGGTCGCTGCCAAGGAGAATGGCAGAGAGCGGATCGATTGCCGGTTCACCACGATCTGCGAGCCAGCTTGCCGCCCGGTCCTGCTTTTGCAGATTGTTTGCCTCTGCTGACGTGATCAACTCGGTAACAGCTTCCTCCACGCTACCGTAGGCATCCGCTGCAACCGGGGGAGGTCGCTGGCTGGTGGAGGACTTCTTTTTTTTGCCAGTCCCTGGAACCTTTCCACATCCGCTTGTAGCAACAAGCAGCACCAGGATCACGACTGCCAGCCTGTGGAGGGATCTCATTATGATTGGCTTCCAGGAAGGTTAGTGAATTCGTTGTCCGGGCTGGGCTCCCTCGTCGGGGCTGAGCAGGAAGACTTCCGTCACGCCAGGCCCGGCTGCCGTGACCATTCCCTCGCTCGTGCCAAACCGCATCTGGCGGGAGGCGAGATTGGCGACCATCACGACC
>JAPYUD010000627.1:0-1815 GCA_029936215.1 Pirellulaceae bacterium
CAGGCGGTGCCCGCTGACAAGATCGGCACTGACAATCACGACCTGTTTTTCACCCCCCAGCTCAACCAGGGACGGGGAAGCATAGCTCGCCTGCCGATCCCCGCTTTGCCAGCGCTCTTCGCCGCTGGTGGCGTCCAGGGCCAGCAGCGAGACGTGAGGACCGGCCGGAGGACCTCCCAGGGGGATAATCACCAGCTCGTCAACAACCAGCGGGGAGCTGCTGCGGCCCCAGGCGATTGTCTTGATGTCCTGGGCAGGCGTGCTGCCGGTCAGCGCCAGCAGGTCTTTCTCCCAGAGCACGTTGCCGCTGCTGCCGTCGAGGCAACGCAGGATCGCGGTGGCCCCCAGGCAGTAGACACGGCCGTTTGAAATAGTCGGGGTGCTGCGAGGACCGATGCCGCCAAAAATGGTCTCGTGGCGTGCCTGGATCGAGTTACTCCAGATGATCTCGCCCGTCTGGATGTCGTGGCAGCTGACAATCTCGTTCTCTCCCCGTTGCTGCATCGTGATGGCATGGCCACTGCGGGCTGAGAAACCCGACCAGCCTGCCCCGATCGGCTGGGTCCAGAGGCGGCGCGGAGCGGGTTGATCCTGCCAGCCGGAATTCCAGCTGAGATTCTCAATGGAGCCGGAACGCTGGGGGCCAAGAAAGCCAGGGAAGTCGCCTGGGGATTCCGTTCTAAGGTCAATGTTGATGGTTGAAGTGATGCGTTTGGCCGCAGCCAGGGTCGTGTCATGGGTGGGAGTCCAACGCCAGACCACCCGGGGGATCAAGTCCCCGTCCGTGCTGATGATCTTGACCGAGGAAAAGAAACCGAAGAGCACGGCAAGGGAACACAGGACTGCCAGCAGACGCCGTTTGAGCGAGGCCCTGCTGGCAAACAGGAACCACAATGTCAGTGCAATCAAGGAGAGCAACGTGGCTGCCACACGAAATACGTTCATCGTGGCATGGTCCAGGCCGGGCCAGTTGTGAATCGCGATCACGGCGGCCAACCAGGCAAGCAGGATCACCATTACCGAGCGAGAAAAACGACGTTTTTTTTCTTTGACCGGAGGTGCTTCCTGTTCATTCTCGCTCATTGTTCACCTGGACTTTTCATGTCATCATGGCTGGATGTCAGCTCGTCATGATAGGCGGGGGGGCGGGAAGACGACAAGAACCCCGCCTGGACGGGAAAGCCATTATGAAAATTGTTGATATCGAGATTCACCCGTTGCTCGGTGGCACGGTCGATGGTGGCTGGCCGGACGGCCATGAACCGGAAGATGACCTGCACACGCTTCTCGAGATCGTGACCGATGAAGGCCTGCGTGGTATCGGCAGCGTGTTTACCAACTCGGCCCTGGTCGAGGCCGGTGTGGAGACCCTGAGGCCCCTCTGGGAAGGGGAGTCGGCACTGGAGCCGGAACGGGTTAGCGAGAAGCTCAGGCAGAGTAGCTTCTGGCAGGGACGCGGTGGGACACTCGAACATGTGATCTCCGGGATCGATATTGGCCTCTGGGACGTGCTTGGGAAGGCCTCCGGCCAACCCGTTTCTCGCTTGCTGGGAGGTTGTTACCGGGATCGCATCAAGCCCTATGCATCGATGCTGTTTGATGAACCAGGACCAATGAAGGACCGGCTGGAGAAGACCGTGGCCCGTGGTTTCCGGGCAATCAAGCTGGGCTGGCGTCCCTTCGGACGGCGCGATAGCCAGTTTGACGAGCTGCTGGTAAAAACTGCCCGCCAGGCGGTGGGACCCGATGTCGACCTGCTGGTGGATGCCGGAGGGAGTGAACAGTTCTGGCCGCACCGGTACAAGTGGGCGATGC
>JAPYUD010000114.1:0-8949 GCA_029936215.1 Pirellulaceae bacterium
TTCCAGTCTCTGGAGTCCACGGTGATGGTCGGCGATCTTGGGATCCGCATTAATCACACCGGGAATTCCAGCTCGTTGCTGGTAACGACCGGTGACCAGTCCGGCCCGGGTTGGACTGCAGACCACACCACTGGAATGGAAATCGGTAAAGACCAGGCCCTCGCGCGCCATCCGTTCCATCTGAGGGGTTTTGATCCATCCGTCGTAGACGCTCGAATCCCCGTAGCCCATGTCGTCGGCCATGATCAGGACGATATTGGGAAGTTCCGCAGCCGACAGATCGGGGGCCGGGAAACCAGGCAGGGTCAAGAGCAGGGCAAGGACCCACATTTTCATGACGATGTTCTTCATGCGAGCTCCAGTTATCAATCGGGCGCCGGCTGTGGAACAAATGAGCCGGGCACAAACACGTTCTCCTGTCAACTAATCTAGTCTAAGGAGTGGCTGGTTTCACCCGGCGGCCATTACTCTGGCAACTGTAATCGCTCTGCACGCGCAGGGTCTATCTCGATGGCCTTCTTGATGGCATCGATCGCTTCCTGTCGATTCCCAGCGGCTGCCTCGTACTGGCCCAGGTATTCCCAGTCATCGGCATTGCGACGCAAGCGGGTGACCTCCCGCATCCGTTTTACTGCCCCGGAAAATTCTCGCTTCTTCAAATGCTCGGTCGCCATCACCAGTAGCGCGCTGACCCGTTGCTTGCCTGTCATTTCTTCCTGCGCGAGCACGAAACGGGCAAATTCCCCGGCGTCCGCCGCTCCCCTCGTAAGCGACACCTCGGCCAGGTTCTTGGCCAACTCCACATCCCGCAGGCCGGCTTGCCAGCAATCACGTAATATCCCCACTCCCCGGTTCACGTACTGCCGGGCATGTTCCACGCCCTCCTCTCGCTGAGAAAGAGCGATATAGGCAATCCCCAGGTTCCGTTTCTGGTCAAGATCCGAGTGTTTCACACCGCGAAATATCGGCACAAGCGTCCCTGCCTCGCTTCGGAGAGTACCGGCCCCTGGAACACTCTGATGCAAACCAATTCGATGGTGATGGAACGTCATGTGCGGCAGCTCGGTTTCGGACCGCGGCATGTGACAGTGCACGCAGTAGTTGTCCGCGCGTTGCTGTTGACGGACAACTGGATCCACCTGGCAGGCTTCCTGCTTGTGGCACTTCAGGCAGATGGCATTGTAGTACTGCAGATGATCTTCCTTGGCCGGGAAGTTGTGGGGATCATGGCAGGTGGCACAGGACATGGCAGACTGCTTGTAACAGCCACTGAGCCGAAGCTGGTCCACGTGACCCACCACCGTCATCGCATCCCCTGGATCCTTGAGCTGGTAACCATTGCGAAAAGCATCCAGCGGCAGACCAGGGCGGTAATCGTCCAGCGACCGTCCCCGCGAAAGCACCACCGCCGGGGACCCCAGGTGACACTGGGCACAGATCGAATCAGAAAGTTCCCTGTCCAGGTCGACCGGGTTGACGATCGTCAAGTCGACCTCTCCCTCGTCCAGGCCGCTGTCTGCCTCGCTCCCGGTCCAGCGATCCACATGGTGCGAACCAGGACCGTGACAACGCTCACAACTGATCGACAACTCGTTGAGTTCCATGCGGTGCACGGAATTGTCGTGTGCCCTTGTTTTCCCGGCATGGCATACAAGGCATTCATGTCCCACCGGTCTCTGGAAACCAAGCTGGCCCTGCTTGTCATATCCCGGCGACATCTCCCAGGCAGCCACCTTGCTGTACCAGGTGATCGGGGACTCGTACATGAATCCCCCGGACTCGATGACATAGGTCCTGGTGTGTCGCCCCGACCCGATCACGTAAGGCACCTCGTGTTCCGCATAGAGCACCTCGGCTTCTCCCTCGGCGGTGATTGCCAGTTCACGATGAAAGAGCTTGCCCTGCTTGCGGACCACCTGGTATCGGCGGCCGGAAGCAACGTGGTCGTACGATACGTCCGGTGGCTCATCTCCGGGCACGACACTCGCCATCGAATGCCCCATGCCGGTCCGCAGATAACCTGCATGCTCCTCCTGGTGGCACTCGATACAGGTGCCACTTCCCACGTACATCGCGTCACGTGTGCCGAGGTAAGGACTTTCCGGCAGCGGCGGCAGTGGCGTCAGGCTCGCCAGCTCTCCTTTCGCTGTCCCCTTGCCTCCGGTGGAAGGATGCGGCTCCTCGGCAGAACGGCAACCACCCATCAGCAGCATGACCAGCAGCAGGGAACAGGCCGATCCGACCATCCGATACGACGCGCGTCCACGATCGAACTGGCCAGGGATTTTTGACATGAACAGGTCCCGATTCTGCACCCGATCCGCTGTGGCTGACAACAAGGATATTATCGTCAGGCGATAATGGCATACGCCATCCATTCTATCGGGCTGCAGGCAGCGAACAAAGCATCTCGATCAGGCCGGTTCCGCGGTAAAACGATCCAGAACGTTGGCAGTAATCCGGCTTACCGACTCATCGACCAGGATCGAGGCGGGCCAGGTAATCGAACCCACCGAGAAAACCTCGCCACCACTGGGCGTCTCGAAACAGACAATCTCGGCTCCCCCCTTGTCGGGATTGGTCCCCCGGGCTACGAGTTCGACATTTTCCGGCGACTGGCCCGAGATCTTGTCGGTCTCGTGCCCCGACGCTCCGCCCGGAACTCGCATGTGCAGGCTCTCTTCACCAAACAGGTCGCCATTGGACAGTCCCGTTCCGGCCAGGCACCAGTGGTCAGCATCCAGCACCTGGTAGGGGGCAGCGGTCATGATCCCCGGGTTGGTAAAGACCACGCCAAGCAGGTTGGCCTCCGATTCGCAGCGCTTGTCGAAGCGACTTTCGTAGTATCCTCCGTCCTCGCGCTGCTGGGGCTCGGAATGACTCCAGTTAGTGTTGTGATGGACAACCCGGTGGTCATCGAGCAATTCCACTTCACAATTCAGACCATTGCCTCCGAGGTACATCAATCGCCCCCCCTCCTCAAAAACCCAGCTCTTGAGGCGAAAGTACATCTCGCTCGTCCAGTATTCCGGGTGCGTGCTGATCACCAGCACGCGGTAGTCGGAAAGGGGTACCTGGTCGAAGTGAAACTGGCTTTCACTGTAATAGTCATACCCGTAGCCATTCTGCTCCATCCCTCCCAGCAAACGCCACTCGGCCGCGGCCAGGTGACACCCCTGGCGACCGGCAATCGGGTCGGTCAACTGCTCAGCCAGGTCAATGTGGTTAAAGGGATTGGGACGATCAAGAGAAAGCGGCGCGTACTGTTCGGAATCGTAAGTGCGATGCTCACGCTCGGTGTATCGCTTCAGCTCAAGGCGAGAATTAATCGTTGGGGTCGGTGGAAAACAGGAGGCATGGATGTAATTGCTTCGGCCCCCGAAGCTGTTGTAAGCATTCCAGTTCAGGTCCGACGCCAGCACTGCTATCGATTCGACAGGCTCGGCAGGTGCCACCACCCAGGGAAAGTTGTACGAACTGCCGGACTTTCCCTCGGCATGGAAATAGTAAAGGCCCGATCGGGCAGGGGCCTCGACATGCTGGCCCAGGATCTTGCTGTGATATCCGTGCTTGTTCCACTGCACACCGGTCTGCGTGTAATCCCCGTCCGGCGTGATCTGCATGGTGGCACGCGGGCCATGCTCGTCAAATGTTCCAATCCGACGAATGAATTCCTTCTCGGCGCCGTATCTCCACAGTTCCAGGCTGTATTCTTCTACGGCGTGCACGCGAAACTCGGACAGGTCGCCAGACTTCACACAGCGAGGCCAGGCATAGCCAAAGAGCCCGTCCGAGAGCAAGCGAAAATGGTACGGCTCGTCGCTGCTGACGGTCACCTGGACGATCTTGGACCCGAAACCGTCCTTGCCAAGCACCACCTGGTAAGTTCCGCCGTCCAGCTCGGCATAGACCGCCCCGGAGATGGTGGATCGCGTGGTGATCACCTCGCCCCCCGCGGCACGAAACTCCAGCAGCACGTCCGCCAGTGCCACGTACCGTTCATTACTCACGTAACCAACAAGCATCCTCATCCTCCAGTTTATTTCTCCTCAGCCCATGCCTCGGTGCAACTAGCATAACAGCTTCCTCTCACCAGAGCAGAACTGACACAGGTTGCCTACAATAATCGCTCAGCAGCAGCTCTCGTTCGATCTTTTCTTCTCCCGGGGACCGAATCCCATGTCACGCTCCACCTTTCTTTCTACCTGCCCGCTGGCGCTAGCCATGCTTCTCCAGCTGCTGGATTTTTCTCTGGCCCATCGCGTCGAGGCAGGCAATCCGCCGCCGAACATTGTTCTGATCGTCAGCGACGACCAGGGGTACCGGGACCTGGGGTGCTTTGGCAGCGATGAGATAAAGACGCCCCGGCTGGACCGCCTGGCACGCGAGGGCATCTGCCTGACCAGCTTCTACGTGAGCTGGCCTGCCTGCACACCCAGCCGAGGCAGCCTGTTGACCGGGCGTTATCCACAGCGACACGGCGTCTACGACATGATCCGCAACGAGGCTCCGGACTATGGCAAGAAGTACACGCCAGCCGAATACGACGTCTCCTTTGAACGGATCGGGGGCATGGACAGCCGGGAGATCCTGCTGCCAGCGATGCTCCGAAGGGCGGGATACGTGAGCGGGATTTTCGGCAAGTGGGACCTGGGAACCCTGCAGCGTTACCTGCCACTGGCCCGCGGGTTCAATGACTTCTACGGGTTCTGTAATACCGGCATCGATTACTTCACTCACGAGCGATACGGCGCGTCGTCGATGTATCGCAACAACCAGCCCACCACCGAGGACCAGGGGACTTACTGTACCTCGCTCTTTGAGCGTGAGGCGGTGCGTTTTCTCAAAGAGAACCATGACCAGCCTTTCTTCCTCTACCTGCCATTTAATGCCCCCCACGGAGCATCCAGCCTGGATCCCTCGATCCGGGGTGCCGCCCAGGCCCCGGATGCGTTCAAGGCAATGTATCCTGACCTGCTCGAGCAACCGCAACTTGTCCCGGGCACGCGTTACAACAAGCCGGCGATGGTACCAAGCCCTGCCAAGCGGCGGCTGGAGTATGCTGCCTCGATCACCTGCATGGATGCTGCCATCGGTACCGTGCTGGATCTGCTGGACCAGTACGAGGTGGCTGACAATACGATCGTGATCTTCTTTTCTGACAATGGCGGTGGTGGTGGGGCAGACAACTCGCCGCTGCGAGGCCGCAAGGCCTGGATGTTCGAGGGAGGAGTACGCGTCCCCTGCATTGTTCGCTACCCCGGTCGGGTCCCGGCGGGAAGCAGCAGCAGCGAGTTCCTCACCTCGATGGAGATTCTCCCCACCCTGCTCTCAGAGGCAGGAGTTCGACCGCCCCGCGGACTGATACTGGATGGCCACAACATGATGCCGGTACTCTGCGAGGCGGAACTATCACCGCGGAGCGAGATGTTCTGGCAACGCAAGGACGACAGGGCTGCCCGCGTGGGGGACTGGAAATGGGTGGAGTCCGAACGAGGAAACGGGCTGTTTCACCTGGCCGAGGATGTTGGTGAGAAGAACGATCTTTCAGAAAAGAACCCCGGGAAACTTGAGGAGATGAAACAGCACTTTGCTCGCTGGCAGAAGCAAATGCAGAGCGCCAAGCCGCGTGGCCCGTTTCGAGATTTCTAGGACACGTCCGCATCGCCATCGTCAGCCGGGCTCGGATTACCGGGCAGCCAGATTACGGCCACAAGGATTCCTAGTACGATCACGAGAGCGCAGACCGCGAAACTCACCTTGAAGCCAAACGCCTCGCTCGATTCCCCGAAAGCAGTAATTCCCTTTTCACGGATATTGTCGGCAATCTTGCCAAAAACCGGTCCCAGCTGGCCGACGGGTGCCATCAGCAGGTTCATCAGTACCATGCTGCGGCGCATCTGTGATTTCCTCGATGCCGAGAGAATATAGTTAGGGGCGTAGACACCGACAAGTTCTCCGGCGCCGAAAATACCAAAGGCAAACAGGTACATCCCGCTGCTGGCAAAGATAGCCCAGACGAGTGCCATCACGTAAAGTCCCGAGGTCACCAGGACTCCCGAGCGGGCATTGGACCGAGTCAGGATCCAGCCCAGCATCAGCCCGGCAATCGCCTTGAATCCAAACCGCATGGCGTTCTGGTAGCCTGCCGTCTGATCGGGGTCGACCCCCAGCACATCCTTCGAAAAAAGCGCCATGTTGGAGGGGATAATGTTGCCGATGTAAACCAGCACGGTAACGATAATTGCCAGTCGCAACAGGCGGGAGGAAAGCAGGTCCCGGAAGTGGTAGGCAAATAGCAGTGTCGAGACCCCCATCAAGGCATAGGCAACAAGCGAATACTCCAGCAGCACACAGACCATGGCCCCGATGCTTAACAGCACACCCAGGAACAGGTCCTGGACCTCGGCAAACGGTTTTCTGCCAGGTTCTTCCTGTTCGGGAATCTCGATCACAAAACGACTCGCCAGCACTGCAGCAACAACCATTACCGGCGCCTCGATCAGGAAGAGCAGGGCAAAGTTACCGGGAAAATCCAGGACCGAGATTTCCAGGGCGAAAGCGAAGATCTCGAGCTTGCCGGCCAGGATCAGTTGTGACCCCAGCGAACCGAGTGCTGCCAGCACGGGTCCGAGGCCGTAGGCCAGCCCCAGGGCGAGTCCTCTTTCCGATTCCCGTGTTCCCCGGCCAAGCACTTCCCAGATAAAGGCAATGGCTGTCGGAATGGTGGCACCGGTGATTCCGCTTTGCAAGATCACACAGTAGATCTTCAGGTCATTCTCGAGAGGCGAGATCAGCACCAATCCAAGCAGGGCCGAGGTCAGACCCGCAAGCAGATAACACCAGACAAGGACCGGCTTGAGATCAATCACCCGGGGCTTGTACCAGGCAACCAGCGCGACCAGTGTGGCCATCACGAAAAAGGAGGCGGCTGGCAGGTTGGCGATCGTCGCATTGGCCCCCAGCTTGTCGAGCAGTGACGACTGGGTGATTCCCACGTAGATCACCGGCGCAGCGAGGTACTGCATCGCCACGCAGGCGGCAAACAGCAGAAGGTTTCGCCGCTGGGCGGCATGGTCCTGGCCGGGTATCGTCGCCATCACCGCTCCACCCTTTCATTTACAGCGGCAAATCAATCGCCTGGCCACTCTCAGCCGACAGCAAGCAGGCTTCACAGATCTCGACGGCCGCACGCCCCTCCGCCCCGCCGATTGTTTGTGGCCGCTGCTGGTGGATACTGTCCACAAAACCCTGGATCACGCGATAGTGTGGCTCCAGACGCACCGGGTTCTTTGGATCGTTCGCCCAGTCAAACTTCTCCGGGATAAAAACATCTTCCCAGGATTCTCCTTTCCCCATTCGCAGGAAATTAAAATTCTCGAAGTCCAGGATGGCATCTCGCCCGACTACTTCAAAACGCACTTCGCTATCCGGAATACTCGGATCGGGCAACTCGGAGGTGGTCCACATCTGGGCCATGATGCCATCCTCGAACTGCAACTGCGCCATCACGCTCTGGGCCGGCGAGTCGATATCACTAAAGGTATTGACCTGGGCAAAAACCCTGACAACGTTCTTCCCGCTGATCCAGCGAAGGAAATCGGTATTATGCGAGGCCATCCCCATGAACAGGCCACCGCTGTTAGGGTCATACATCCACTGGCGTTCGGCAAAAACCTCCCGGGTCAGTGAAATTGGGAAGGCCGAGAGCGTGCGCATCATCCGGATGGGTCCAATAGCCCCCTCATCGATAAGTGCTTTTGCCTTGCGAGTAATCGTGCGAAATCGTTCCGTCTTGACCACTCCCAGGCTGACGCCTGCCCGCTCACAGAGCTGGATCATCTGATCACACTCGGACACCGTGGGGGCCATTGGTTTTTCCACCAGCAGGTGTTTCCCGGCAGCCGCTACCTTCTCGGTGATCTCCAGCCGGCACTGGTCCGGGGTCGCCACGATCACCGCGTCAATCTCCGGCCGGGCAACCATCGCTTCGACCGATTCATCGGCCGGCACCGAGTGTTCCTCAGCCAGGGCGCCGGCACGACTTCCACCCGTGATCGACACCAGGTGAGCTCCCTCCACGTGAGCTACCACGCACTGGCTGTAGCTGAGTCCCATGAACCCGCTGCCAATCATGCCAATACCAAGTGATTCTGCCATTCTTATCTCCTCAGCCAGCTATCCCAGGTTACGATCTCTTGGAACCTACCAGTCTACCGAAAGCCGGGTCCAGCGAATTCCACATTTCCCTCCCTCCACGCACCAGTGCGTGGCCAGGATCGACCCGTCGTCCATCACGATGCCGGTCGGGAAGCCAAAGGCAAAATCGTCCAGTTCATCGACCCCCGACTGGACCGTCTCTGGCCTCACGTAATGGGTGTTCGCGTCATACAGGACCTGTTGATGGTGAACCGTCCATGCCTGGTCGGTAAACGTCACCAGGGCGGCCATGATCGCCTGGTCCCCGTGGCGTCTATTGTAAAATACCAGCAGGCGACCATCTCCCATCGACAGGGGTGTCATCGTCTGTCCGCGGATCCCGGTGGCCTGGATCGGGCCCCAGCTCAAGCCGTTGTCCCCTGAGATCACGAAGCTATTTTCCTGGTCTGTATAGTCCCCCAGGGTAACGGTCCAGGCCACGCCGATCACTCGCCCGCCGCCCAGCCTGGCAAACTTCTGCTCGAAATACCCCAGCCTCCCGGCTGGATCATGGAAGGGAACACGGTGTTCCCAGCTGGCACCATCATCATCCGAGAGGGCAACAAAGACCCTCTCTCCCAGCCGTTCGTCCGCTGGCAGCGTAGCAGCGGGCGCCAGCAGGCGGCCACCTTCGAGTGCCAGTAACCCATGAGAGACCTCCAGCGGACAATCTTCCGGGAAAGGAACCTCTCCTGTCTCGGTCCAGCAATGGCCGCCGTCGAGAGAACGGCAAAGCAGCGCCCGGCTGTC
>JAPYUD010000115.1:0-8932 GCA_029936215.1 Pirellulaceae bacterium
GAAATGCCACCGAGCGATGGCGACGCTGAATAGGCGGGTGCCTGGAGGGCAAGCAGTGCCAGCAACGAGAGGATAACCGGTACCACGTGGTGAATCTTACGCATGATCAGTTTTCTCCACAGCTTTCAAAGTAAAAAAACGAGCCACGCCCACGATCAGACGTGGCCCGTTTATATGCGTTCCACAAAAAATTTATCGTGTTGTACGTTACCTGGTTACTAGGCCAGCAATTCCTTGCGAACCTTGCCACCGTTGACAATCTCGATCGGACGATCACCAGGAGCCATCAGTTCCTTGTCGGCAGTAATACCGAGTCGGTCATAAATTGTGGTTGCCCAGTCCTCGACATTGAGGCCATCCTCTTCGGGTTCGCTGGCAGTTGGGTTGGAGCGACCATAAACTATCCCTCGCTTGATGCCACCACCTGCCATCAGGACACTGAAGACCTTTGGCCAGTGGTCTCGACCAGCACCGCCGTTGATCTTGGGTGTGCGACCAAATTCCGATGCGGTGCAGACCAGCGTCGAATCGAGCATTCCGCGGTTTTCCAGGTCATTAATAAGAGCTGCAAAACCCTGGTCAAAAGCGGGCATCGAGCCATTGAAACCACCGGCAATGTTGCTGTGCATGTCCCAGCCACCATAGGTGAGCGTGACAAAGCGGACACCAGATTCAACCAGCCGGCGAGCCATCAGCAGGCGGGCACCTGCCGTGTTTCGGCCATACAGGTCTCGCGTCGCATCCGTTTCCTTGGCGATGTCAAATGCCTCGCGGGCCTTCTGGGAACTGATCATGTTGTAGGCCCGGGAGTAAAAAGCATCGACTGCATCAAGCGAGTCCGCTTTTTCCTTGGCTGCAAAATGATCGTTAACGGCATCCAGGATTCGTCGACGCTTGACGAATCGAGTGTCATCCACGCCACCTGGAAGCTTCAGGTCACGGACCGTGAAGCTGCCGCTGGCCGGATCCGATCCCAGGCTAAAGGGAGCATACGACGAGCTCAGGTAGCCGGTTCCGGCAAACGTGTTGGGCTGGCTCGGAATGCAGACATACGGGGGAAGGTTCTCCCGGGCACCGAACTCGTGGCTGACAACCGTTCCCATGCTGGGGAACTGAAGTGCCGGGCTGGGTCGATAACCGGTGAACATGTTGTGAGTGCCCCGCTCGTGGGCTGCCTCGCCATGTGTCATGGCATTACAGATCGCAATCTTGTCACAGACCTGGGCCGTCTTGGTAAGCGTCTGACCAATTCGGTAACCGGTCAGGTTCGTGGCCTGGGAATTCATCGGGCCACGGTATTCCAGTGGAGCGTATGGCTTGGGGTCAAACGATTCCTGGTGGGCCATGCCGCCCGGGAAGAAAATGAAGATCACCGACTTGGCCGGCCCTTCCTTGCTCTCGTAGTTCTTGATGTCAGCCTGGGCTTCCTGCATTCGATAGTAGTCACCCAAGGTGAGTCCAAGACCTCCGAGGACACCAACGTGCATGAATCCACGGCGACCAATGTTATTACCCTTGCACTTCATGAGTTTCTCTCCAGGTTGCGTTGCTATGTGTTGTCTGTTGAAGGCCGCGTCGAAGCCCTGTCTGTCTCCAGTGAGCTCACCTGATCGATCTAAAAACAACTTCGTAGAAGTGAGGTTGTTGTCTTGGTTTGCAAGCTACGAGGTAAGTCAAATTTAAGGTGGGAATGCCGGACTTCAGACTTCCATAAACGGGAGGTTTATTCGGCATGATTTATAGCCACAAAGTTATGCTACTTGTCACCCCATGTCAACTAAACAAATTCTCCCTTTTTCCTGTCGTATCAAGCAATAAACACCTTCTCCTGTTTTTTCCTTCGGATCTCCTGAGGTGGGTCGTGAGAAGAACTTTTTTAGAGCCATTTCCGACCCCCCGGGAGGGGTATTTTTTGCCTCCGACAATTACCAGCCAGGCCGGTACATGACCAATGCCGTGACCTGCCTACTGCCGGTCACGGCACCCTGTCATCAGCGAAAGTGATGTTCGCTGGAGTCAAATTCCAGCGTGCTAGCACCTAGCTACTCTTCTGTTCTTTTTTCTCCTCGTGTGGCTCAAGTTCATCTCGTAAAACACGAATTTCCCTGGGTGCATCAATCCCAAGTCTTACCTGGTCTCCGGCGAGACGTACGATGGTTACCGTGATATCGTCGCCGAGACGGATTCGCTGACGCTCTTTGCGTGAAAGAACCAACATGTGGACATTCCCCTTATGGTACTACTGTTCAAATGAATAGAAGTGCAAAAAAGTACACCTCTCCAGGATTTGTCAGGCACCGGGTCTGTCGAATTGACGAAGCAACCAGGTGCCGGCGACGTCGATCAGGCGGTGGCTCTTTCAAGCGTGAGGATGTTTCTGCTTGAATTGGGAACCTGGGTTCTATGTTGCCTTTCACCTGTAGAACCGTAGAAGAAGATTGAATTCCCGTCGGTTTCCCAGACAGCTGTCAGCTTGACGCTGCGTGGGCCGTGAAGACAGAAGAACATGCCACACGGTTTACCGCTTCGAGTGAGTACCGTTTCTGTCATCTGGAAAGCACCAATTTCCAGTTGGTTATGTCTGCAAAGGACCTCATGAACAAATTCCCGTAACGCACAAATGTCATCAATACGAGGGGATCTTGCTATCATAAGTGGCTGGACTCCTTCCACGCTGGCAAGGGAATAAATAACGGTCAGGTACACTGGATAATCTGCTGACGCCATCCGGTTCAGAGAAGATAGGAGAGATGGCGACAAGAGTAAGTATCGGAAAGATGAGACGATTATATCTGCCTCTGTCGCAGAGATCCGATCAAACCGGCGGTAGCGGTTCTGGGAGTCAGGAAAGCAGGCAGCGATGCATTTTTCCAGCCAGGAAAAGTCGTGTTTTGGATTGCTTTTTACTGCTTAACAGCATTTAGCCGTCTTTCGTTTTGGTTGTCCTGTAGCAGGGAATGCTTGTTTGGGTGGCGGTAAATGCTAGATTCTGATTCCAGAAAGAAAACAAATCCATGGTGCAAGGGAAATTTAAACGATGCGTCTAACTACTCGCCTGCTTGCAATCAGTTCACTGCTGGTGTTGACCAGTTCGCTGGCCGCGGACCAGTTCCAGATCAAGAAGATTGACGGAGGGCTGGAAGTGCAACGCGATGGCAAGCTGTTCACTCGGTACCTCCTGAAATCAGGGGCCAAGCCAATCCTCTGGCCTGTCATCGGCCCCCATGGCAACGAGATTACCAGGGCTTTTCCGATGCGCGATGCGGGCGCAGATGAAAGAGCGGATCACCAGCACCACCGGTCATTCTGGTTCACCCACGGGGATGTGAACGGGATTGATTTTTGGAGTGAGGGAGATGGGCATGGGGACATCGAGCACCGCAAGTTCGTCAAGGTAACGAGTGGTTCCAACGCGATGATTGTCAGTCGTAACGACTGGCTTGGTCCCGATAAAACCAAGGTCTGTGAGGACGTGCGGCGATTGACCTTCGGCGGCGACGGCACCGTCTACTGGATTGACTTTGATGCTACCGTGACAGCCAGCGAGGGACCCCTGACATTTGGAGATACCAAGGAAGGGTCTTTTGGAGTGCGAATTGCTGGGTCCATGAAAGTGACGGCCGAGAAGGGAGGCCAGATCATCAACAGCCATGGAGACACGGACGTGAAAGCGTGGGGAAAACAGTCTCCCTGGGTGGATTACCATGGACCGCTCAACGGCAAGCAGGTGGGAGTTGCCATCATGAATCACCCCAGCAGCTTCCGTTATCCAACCTATTGGCACGTCCGTACTTACGGCCTCTTTACGGCCAACCCGTTTGGCCTGCATCACTTCAAGGGGAGCAATGATGTGGACGGTTCTCACCGCATGGAAAAGGGCGAGACGATGCAGTTGCGTTACCGCGTGCTCTTTCATGCCGGGGACGAGAAGCAGGCTGGAATTGCCGAGCGATTTGCCGAGTACGCCAAGTCGCCGAAAGAGTGACCGTGAGCCTGGTGACCACGAAAGTTACTTCTCCCCGTCCAGTGAAACGGGTTGTTTCCAGTAACTTGCAGGGCTGACCTCGCGGTACGTGGCCATGTAATCCCCGGCCCGGGTAATCCGTTTGCGGTCCGTGTTGGTCAGTTGCCAGCTCACCAGGTGACTGGTGCGAATCTGGCTACTGACTCCCAGTGGCGTAAGGGAGCTGATCGTTCGTTCCACGGATCGGGGGAGTACCCCGTGGCTGGCCATGCTGGCGTTCAACTGCATGCGGGCAAAGGGAGGGAGATTGCCTACCCGGGTCGCGTTGAGCCGGGCATACCAGTCGGCGAATTTTCGGTATCGGTCGACGATCTCTTCCGACGGGGGGCGAATTGCCTTTACCTTGTATTGAAGGCGTTTTCCGACCAGTTCGAGCAGGCCCGCCTGCTTGTCGAAAGACTCCGTAAACTCGGGTGTTACCAGGGCAGTGATATTGCCCTTGGCCTCGGCCTTGAGGGCTGCCGAGAAACGTATCAACTGGTCCGTTGTGACGGTTGTTCTTACCTTGCGGGGGCAGTCAAGGAGGACAAATCGGCCTCGATTGATGTCAAAAATAGTGATTTCTTCGTTCTCGCTCTCCATGAAATCATAGACGGTTGAGCCCCTGAAAAGGGTCAGGGTGGAGATAGCTGGCGCCTCGCCTGACTCGAAAAAGATATCTGTTTCGATCCGGAAATCTTCTCCTGGTGCGGTCCCGGACAATGCGATGAGGCAGCAGAAGGCAACCAGTGAAATCCGGTATCGAATCATGTTCTTTTCCTTTAAAACTTGAACGAGACGAGAGGAACAACCAGGTCGGCCTCAACGTACCTGTTCATAAACAAGGCGGCGTGGGAAGATAGCGGAAACAGCTGCTTCCTGTCCAGTCGGATCTCGTCAACCAGGGAGCCCTGTTGCTGGATATTTCCCCTGCTCCATGCGCCGGAAACCGCATTTTATGACCACCAGCCAACAGACCCTGGTAACCGGAGGCGCTGGCTTTCTTGGTTCCCACTTGTGCGAGCGTTTACTGGAAGATGGGCACCATGTCACCTGCCTGGATAACTTCTTTACCAGCCAGCGTGAGAACATTGAGCACCTGCTGGAAAACGACCAGTTCGAACTGATCCGGCACGATATCACGGAACCTATCTGGGTGGACGTGAAGCAGATCTACAACCTGGCCTGCCCCGCTGCTCCAGGACATTACCAGCACAATCCGATCAAGACGGTCAAGACATCGGTCCTTGGAGCAATTCACGTACTCGGAATTGCCAAGCGATGTGGTGCATGCGTCCTGCAGGCTTCCACCAGCGAGGTTTATGGGGATCCGCAGGTCCATCCTCAGCCAGAACATTACCACGGCAGCGTGAATCCGGTTGGGCCACGAGCCTGTTATGACGAGGGGAAACGGGCGGCTGAAACGCTTTTCATGGACTATCACCGCATGAACCAGGTGAATATCCGCATCGTGCGAATCTTCAACACCTATGGTCCGCGGATGCACCCTTTTGACGGGCGTGTCGTCTCTAATTTCATCCGGCAGGGGCTTGCAGGGGAACCGATCACGATCTTTGGTGACGGTTCTCAAACCCGTTCTTTCTGTTACCGCGATGACCTGGTCGAGGGCATGATCCGCATGATGAACGCCAGCGATCAGCTGGTGGGACCTGTCAACCTGGGGAACCCGGACGAGTTTACAATCAAGCAGCTGGCAGAGCTGGTGATCGAGTTGACGGACTCCAGGTCAGAGTTGGTTTACCGTCCTCTCCCGGGAGACGATCCGCAGCGCCGCCAGCCAGATATCTCGCTGGCTCGCGAACAGCTTGACTGGACTCCCACGGTAAAGCTGAGAGAGGGGCTCACTCGCACGATCGAGTGGTTCCGTTCGATCGAAATCAGCAAATACCATCCGCCGACGCCAAACTACTAGTCACCAGGCCACCCTGGCTGGCATTCTCCACCTGCCAGAACCTCGATCTCTTCCGTCGGGTCTTCTTACCCAGCTTGCCAAGGCTGAGTATTTCCTCCAGGCGTTATTAAAGGAAGAACCCGAAAACTCCGATGTAGATAAAAGAGCTCTTTTATCTCGCCAGTACCCAGGCTTTGCTTTTGTGCCAAGCGGTAGGGAACGCTGTTCACGAGCAGCTATTCACTACGTTAGGAAGAATGCAATGAATGAAGTCCTCTGGCTTCGACGCCATGCGACCATGCACTGGTCGACGGCGGCACTCGGTTTCCTCTCTGCCTTGCTGTTCTCTGGCATGATCACCGCTCAGCAACCCGACGGCGGGATCGAGCGATACCTCTCCGATGATCCGGTGGTTCTGCCCGAAACCGTGGTCCGGGGTGTTCGTCCTGCCTTTGATCCGATACGCGGATCGGGCAGCATTTTTGGCGACCGAGAGGGGCTCATGGATGCTCCCGGTTCGGGAGCGCTGCTGGACCTGGAAATACTCCGCAAGCAGTCCTATGACAACCCGAACCGTGTTCTTAGCCAGGTTCCAGGGGTCTACCTGCGCGAGGAAGATGGCTTCGGTAACTTCCCCAATATCAGCTTGCGGGGGGTCGACATGGCACGCAGTGCCAAGGTCACGATCATGGAGGATGGGATCCTGGCCGCCCCGGCCGCCTACAGTGCTCCATCTGCCTATTACTTTCCCACCGTAGGCCGGATGTTTGCCGTGGAGGTCTTCAAGGGGAGCAGCCAGGTGCAGTTCGGGCCGCACACTACCGGTGGCGCAATCAACTTCCTCTCCACGCCAATTCCCGAACGGCAGGCTTTTTACCTGCGCACTGTTTTCGGGACAAATAACGAGATGCGAGTTCACGCCTGGGCCGGGGATACCTGGACCACCGAGCACGGAGAGCGGGTCGGTTACCTGCTGGAGGGTTACTTTCGCCAGAGCGATGGATTCAAGACGATCGACCAGGCGGGCAACTTCCCGGTCCAGAATGCCAACGATACCGGGTTTATTACCCGCGAGCCGATGGTCAAGGTATTCTGGGAACCGAACACGCTTAAGTATCAACGGTTCGAGGCCAAGTGGGGTTATTCGGCAATGAATGTCAACGAGGGATACGTTGGTCTCACCGAGGATGATTATGCGGCCGATCCGCTGCGACGCTACAACGGGACACGATTTGACCACATGGCCAACAATGCGGCCCGGACTTATCTGCGGCACACGCTTGGGGATCCGGAGGTCGACTGGTTCACGTTCACCCAGACAGTCTATTACACCAAGTTCAACCGTGACTGGTTCAAGCTGGCCAAGGTGCTCGATGGTTCAACAACCTACAGCCTGCCGGCAATTCTTGGTGATCCGGTGACGAATTCCATTGGCTATGGGATCCTCACGGGGCAACAGGCCGGTACCCTGCGGATTCGCCACAACGACCGGAAGTACTCGACCTATGGCTACGATGCGGTTGCAAACATGGCGATGGAGGGTGAAAAGGCGGACCACGATATCTCCATCGGTTTTCGTTACCACCGTGACCGGGTTCGTCGTTTTCAACAGGATGATGATTACCTTCTCTCGGCGAACGGGGCGGTGGACAGCATTACCGAGGGTTCTCCGGGAGCAGCTGGGGACCGGCGGCAGGTGACTCAGTCGATTGCCGTCTATCTGCAGGACCGGATGGACTTTGGCCGGTTGGCAGTCACTCCCGGGATTCGCCTCGAGAGCCTCGACGTGCGGTACCAGCGTTTCCCAGGTGAACTGAAGTCAGTTTTTGATCGCACCGACTCCATGACTATGGTGGGGGGAGGCGTGGGAATGACCTACGACCTGGACAACGACGTGCAATTGCTGGGAGGGTTTCATCGCGGTTTTTCTCCTCCCTCTCCATCGAAAATCACTGGTGGGATGCGAGAGGAAGAGAGCCTGGCAAGTGAACTTGGCGTCCGTCTGAAGAATGACGAGCAGCACTGGATTGCCCAGCTGATTGGCTTTTACACGCATTTTAACGACCTGATCGTGCTGGACAACGTCGGCTCCGGGGCGGAGGAAGAAAATGATGAGCAGGTAGGGGAGGTCTATGCGACGGGCGTGGAGGCGATGGTCCAGTTCGACATGGGCAAGCGGCGTGGCTGGAAGTTCTCCAGTCCCTGGTTTTTCAGCATGACGTATACCGATGCGAAACTGCTCAGCGATACGCTCTCACATAATGCCGGGTCCATCTTTGCCGGAGGACTCGCCGGTGCCCACGTTCCTTACATCCCGGAATTCGCGATGATGGTGGGGATCGGTGCCCACTTTGAAACCAGCGGTATCAACCTCACCGGGGTCTACGCCGACCAGACGTTCTCGACCGCCTCGAACGAGGTCTTTAGCGGTGGCCCTGACGCGGATACTCGTTTCGGCACTGCCGATGATTATTTCCTCTGGGACCTGTCAGCCTACAAGCAGATGAACGAGAGCTGGCGAATTTTTGGTGGCGTGCAAAATCTCTTTGATCGGCGTTACGTGACCACCAGGCACCCTTTTGGACCGCGAACCGGTGCCCCGATCTTCGGTTACGTGGGGGTGGAAGCAACCTACTAGCGTGACCAGGATCCGGCCTGCTAGTCGCGAGAATGGGCGATGTTGACATGTTCCGCCCCGCTGCTGCGGGCAATGTCGAGGGCCCGGATAAAGTGCTGGTAGGTCATTTGCTGGTCGGCACGAATCGTCACCACTCGGCTTTCCGACTCCAGTAGCAGTGCCCGCAGCTCCACCCCGAGTTGTTCAAAGCTACTCTGCTGCTTGTTGAGATAGACCTGGCCCTCGGCATCGAGCGTGATGATGATGTGCTGGCCCTGGGGGGTTCCACCTGCTTCTGCTGTGGGCAGCGTGAGTGGGATGGATGGGGTAAGGAAAGTGGAGCTGAGCATGAAGAAAATCAACAAATGAAAAAAACAGTCAATCAGAGGGCTCATCTCCA
>JAPYUD010000116.1:0-7042 GCA_029936215.1 Pirellulaceae bacterium
GACAGTCAAGACCAGCGGCGGATTAACAGAGCAATGGACCGATCGCCAGTACGATCCGGCCAATCTCTGGGCCTACCAGGCGATCACCCGCCCCGTACCGCCACTTTTGGCTGACAATCCCATCGATGCCTTCCTTGATGCACGGATTCCCACTGGCCTGAAATCGGCACCCCCGGCGGACCGGGTCACACTTATCCGGCGACTCACGCTGGACCTGACCGGGCTCCCTCCCATGCCCGGCGAGATTGACACTTTCCTCTCTGACAGGGAACCAGGAGCTTACGGCCGGCTGGTCGAGCGCCTGCTCGCATCCCCTCACTACGGGGAACAGTGGGGCCGACACTGGCTGGACGTGGTGCGGTACGCGGACAGCGCGGGTTTCGCGAACGATTTCGAGCGACCCAATGCCTGGCGTTTTCGGGATTACGTCATCCGCTCCTTCAACAATGACAAGCCGTACGACCAGTTTGTACGTGAACAGATCGCCGGAGACGAACTGGACGGGGAGAGTATCGAGAACAGGATCGCCGTTGGGTTCCTGCGGATGGGTCCCTGGGAACAGACCGGCATGGCAGTCGCCCGGCTCACGCGCCAGCAGTTCCTCGACGACGTGACCGCCTCGGTGGGCCAGGTTTTTCTGGGACACTCGCTGCAGTGCGCCCGTTGCCATGACCACAAGTTCGACCCCATCCCCACGCGCGATTATTACTCTTTCCAGGCGATCTTCGCGACCACCCAGTTTGCCGAGGCGAACGCGGCATTCCTGCCGGATGAAAACACTAGCGGGTTCGACCAGCACAAGAAGTACCACCAGATGCGAGCAGAAGCGAACAAGCAGATGCTCGCCGGCCTCTCGGGGGAGCGAGAGACGCCCGATGATTTTGGCCGCGATCGGCTGGGCCGCAAGTGGACGATACTCTTCAACTGGGGACTCGATCGCTACCGGCCGATCGCCCTGACGGTCTACAACGGTACCACGCGCTTGCCGAAAAATGTCACCTCCCGGCAGCACAAGCCGTCCAACAAGCCGGCGGCTCAATCCAAACTGGAAAAGACAGCCATCCTCACTGGCGGTGATCTCTTCTCCCCGGCAGATCCCGTCCAGCCAGGTATCCTGAGTGCCACCGGAGTCACTGCAGAGATACCGACAAGCGCCGACGGCCGACGGCTGGCACTGGCCAACTGGATTGTCAGTCCCGAGAACCCGCTTGCCGCCCGGGTAATCGTCAACCGCGTCTGGCAGTACCATTTCGGTCGAGGGCTGGTGGGGAACCCCAACAACTTCGGTGCCACAGGCCAAAAACCGACGCACCCGGAACTGCTCGACTGGCTCGCCCTGGAGTTCATGGAACAAGGCTGGTCCATCAAGAAACTGCACACCTGGATTGTCAGCTCCGAGGCCTATCGCCGGGCCAGCACCCATCCCGATGGGGAGACGCTGGAGGAACTTGATCCAGCGGGCACCAGTTACACCGCATTTCGACCACGTCGGCTCTCGGCCGAGGAGCTTCGAGATGCCATGCTGGCTGTCTCGGGTGAGTTGAATCCGCAGCGTGGGGGAATTCCAGCCAGGCCCGACATCAACCTGGAAGCTGCCCTGCAGCCACGGATGATCATGGGGACATTTGCTCCCAGTTATGTCCCCGATCCCCAGCCCGCACAGCGAAACCGACGATCCATCTACTCACTCAAGCTGCGCGGACACCGCGACCCGTTCATGACAACATTCAACCAGCCCGTGCCCGATGAATCCTGTGAACTGCGGGACACATCCAACGTCACTCCCCAGGTCTTCACGCTCTTTAACAGCGCTGAATCGGCCGACCGTGCGCTGGCGATGGCGACAAGGATCCTGGAAGAAGCTGGTACCAGCAGGGACGCCGTGGGCCTCGCTTTCCGGCTTGCCTTCGGCCGTCAGGCGAACCGAAAAGAAACGACTGCTGCTCTTGCCCACTGGAAAGCGGCAACGACCGAGCAAAACACATTAACGTCCCAGCCCCGCGTTTATCCTACCGAGGTCACACGGCGAGCCAACGAGGAGAACACGGGAGAAGAGTTCAGCTTTACCGAAACGCTTTTTGAGTACGAGGATTACGTGCCGGACCTTGAGCCCCACCAGGTCGATGCACGCACACGCGGCCTGGCCGATCTGTGCCTTGTGCTACTGAACGCCAACGAATTCATCTACGTCTACTAGGGAGTCACTTAACACGTGGACCGACGCGAATTTCTTTATGGCCTGAACGCCAGCCTTGGCAGCATTGCCCTGACGGCCATGCATGCCGGCGATGCGCGTGCAGAGCATGGCAAGCAGCCCCATTTCCCCGGGGCCAGGGCCAAGCACTGCATCTTCCTGTACATGGAAGGGGGGCCATCGCACATCGACAACTTTGACCCCAAGCCGAAACTGGACGAGCTGCACCTGGGCGAGTTCAACCGGTCGGGCGAGGAACAAAGCGCGATGAGCTCCGGCAAGCGGTACTACGTCAAGAGTCCATTCCAGTTCCGCAAGGCAGGCCAGAGCGGCGCCGACATGAACACGCTCTGGGAAAACCTTGCCGATGTCGCGGACGACCTCTGCTTCTACCGGGGCCTGCAGGTCGATTCAGTGAATCACCCCACCGCAAATTACCATGTGAACACCGGCAACCGCTTCGGTGGTGACCCGGCCATCGGCTCGTGGGTCAACCAGGGCCTGGGAACGGAAAACGAGGATCTGCCGG
This sequence comes from Pirellulaceae bacterium, assembly GCA_029936215.1. Classification (GTDB taxonomy): domain Bacteria; phylum Planctomycetota; class Planctomycetia; order Pirellulales; family Pirellulaceae; genus SAT2750. The sequence continues at coordinate 2,724 of JAPYUD010000116.1, forward strand.
GCTTCATCGTGCTGCCAGAACTCTCCTACCCGCAGGGCGGCCCGGCCAACTGGTCCAATGGCTTTTTACCAACCAGCCTGCAGGGTACTGCCCTACGGCCCGAGGGATCCCCCCTGCTGGACATCCAGCCGCCGACCGGCGTGACCCGTGCCCGGCAGCGGCGCAACCTCGACCTGCTTGGCACGCTCAACGGGCAGCATGCGGCGAGGCATCCCCAGCACAGGGAACTGGCAGCCCGCACGCGGAATTATGAACTGGCATTTCGCATGCAAACGCAGGTGCCAGAGATTGTGGATATCAACAATGAAACGGCCGCCACGAAAGAACTTTACGGGATCGGCACCAACCCAACCGACAACCTGGGGCGACGCTGCCTGCTGGCGCGGAAACTGGTGGAGAAGGGTGTGCGTTTCGTCCAGCTTTATGCCAGCACCTGGGATAGCCACGATTACATTGCCCGCGCCCACGGCTCGCTGATCCGTAGCGTGGACCGCCCGATTGCCGGCCTGCTCAAGGACCTCAAGCAACGGGGGCTGCTCGAGGAGACACTGGTCGTCTGGATGGGCGAGTTTGGCCGCACGCCGGACAACGGGATCCGGGGTGGCATCAAGTACGGTCGTGACCACAACCCCAACGCCATGAACATCTGGCTGGCGGGCGGGGGAGTCAAGGCCGGGCACACGATCGGGGCCACTGACGAAATCGGGGCCACGGCGGTCGATGTCGTCCACCCGCTGCGAGACTTCCACGTCACGCTGCTACGCCTGCTGGGCCTGGACGACAACAAGCTGACCTACTACCACGCCGGCCGTTTCAAGCAGCTTAGCCAGTTTGGTGGCAAGGTGATCAACGAGTTGATTGCCTGAGCTACCACTCTCTTTACCCCTGAGGCACTCATGATTGCCCGGCAACTCTCCTTCAGTCTCTTGCTCTTCTCACTGCTACTTGCACCCGGCATGCTCGGGGCTCAAGACGATGTTCCGCGCGACGTGAAGTCACTCTGGGAAGATTTTGATCCACGGCAGACGCCGCTGGATACCAGGCAAGTACGCCAGTGGGAGAAGGACAGCATCACCTGCCGCTATGTCACCTACCAGATCGGCACTTTCAAGGGCCAGCCAGCGCGGATGGCAGCTTTCTATGCCTTCCCGACAGGGGCAAAGAGCCTGCCCGGACTGATCCACCTGCACGGGGGAGGACAAAGAGCATTCCTGCACGAGGTGGAATACTATGCCAGGCGCGGTTATGCCTGCCTCTCGATCAACTGGGGAGGACGGGAGATGGAAGAGGCCATGCCCGGTGATCCCAACACGGACTGGGGAGCGGTCGATCCCACGCAGAAAAATGTTCCCGGTTACTCGAACCTCAAGCCAGGAGAACTCTACCTCGACTCGGGCGAGTCCCCCCGGAACAATAACTGGTACCTGCTGACCCTCGCTTCCCGCCGTGGGCTGACATTCCTGGAACAACAGCCGGAAGTGGATCCTGATCGGCTCGGCGTGTACGGTCACTCGATGGGGGGCAACCTGACGATGTACGTGGCAGGTACGGACAAGCGAGTGAAAGCTGCCGCCCCTTCGGTCGGTGGGCAGGGTTTCCGCACCATGCCCCTGGCACTGCTCCCGGAGCAACAACCCCGCCGCGTTAACGGGGATGTGGAGCTTTTCCAGGCCACGCTCGGTTTCCAGTCGTACGCGCCACTGGTCAGGGCTCCCCTGCTCTGGCTGAGCGGGACAAATGACTTTCACCAGTACATGGACGACACCTACCGTACCGCCGACCTGATGCCGGGTGTGGTACGGTTTTCTTTCGCCCCTCACCTGAATCATCGCTTTACCCCACCGTTCGCCGTTACCCGCCCGCTCTGGATGGACCAGTACCTCAAGGGGACATTCCAGTTCCCGGAGACACCGGTCACGAGGCTGGCCCTGGACGGGAAGGACGGGATTCCACGCCTGGAAGTCCGACCCGATATGGCGCATCCGATCGAGCAGGTCCATATTCTCTACTCGGTCGACCCGGATCCACAGGCCCGTTTCTGGCGAACGGCCAGGGCAACGACCCAGCGCGGCAACGCCTGGTCAGCCCTGCTGCCGATCCTTTCCGCCGACCAGCCTCTGTTCGCCTGTGCCAACGTGCACTACAAGCTCGACAAGCCCCAGGAGGTCAAATTCGCACGCCCCACCTCCACCTTTGCACTCACTTCGCGGTTGCACACGGCAACTCCTGGAAATCTGCAGCAGGCGAAGGTCAAGGCGACCGACGAGCCAGCCGATTTGATCGAGGACTTTTCTACCGACTGGCAGGACTGGTTTCGCCTTTCGGCAGACAATCCCCATCACTGGCAGTACTGGACGAGGAAGATAAGCGACCCGAAGTGGCGCGGCGGCAGTGGAAGCCGGCTTGCCCTGGAGGTGAAATCGGACGATCCCAACGAGCTGGTCATCATGCTGACCGAGAACTTCTTCCGCTCCTACCGCGGCAGGCAACAGGAGTACCTTACCCTGGTTCCTTTAAAAGGAGGGGATGACTGGCAAAGCGTGAAACTCTCCCCCTCCGACTTCCTGACCCCGGACAAGCAACAGCCGCTCAAGTCCTGGGAACAGCTGGACCTGCTCGGCCTGCGAGCTTTCTACCAGCAGCGCGGGAGCGACAAGATTTTTGGATCCAATCGCTGGAAAGGCCCACAGCCGGAATTCCGTAACCTGCGATGGCATCGAGACGGCCCCGACAACTAGGCCCCATTCGCCTACGGCGATTCTGGTATCGCCAGCAGGTGGATCGGTGAATGGTTGCCAACGTACTCGCCGTCCTTGAGCGGACGACCGTTACCATTGCTGCCCCGGACGGTGGTCGTCACCGCCAGTTGCTTGCCATCGGGATGAATGCTCACGTGATGACAATTGGAGAGCGCGGTGTTGACATAAAACGGCTGCTCATCACCCAACCGCACGAACTGCAATTTGCCTGTCCCAGGGTTACCACTGGTGGTGGCCATCAGGAACCCGTCCGGATGCTCCTCAACGTGGCGAACATACACATCCGCCGCGCTGCCAAGCTCAATCGTCTCAGAGAGTTCCCTGGACTCGACATCAAAGACCAGCAGCAGCGGAGTACCCTGGACGTTTCCACCGTTCTTGGGCCGCGTGCCACCGACAAACAGCTTTTTCCCATCTCGGGAAAACAGCAGGGCATGAACTCCACCCACGTCCTGGAGCCGCAAGACCGAGAACAACTCGCCGGCATCAAAGCGACCGAGCGGCTCATCCTGTTCGGTTGACCAGTGCAGGATCGTCCCCTTCGCATCACCACTCACAAACTGCTTGCCATCTGGATGAAAAGTACAGGCGTAGATATCCTCGTGATGTGCATCGATCTGTCGCAACTGACTGCCGTCAGCCGGATTCCAGACTCGCACCTGTTGGTCCCTGCCAACACTCACCAGCGCGCTGGCGTCTGGGTTGATCGCAAGTGCCCGGATCCAGCCGTCATGGGCCTGGTCCTTGCGCCACTGGACAACCAGCGCATCCTCCAGGTACGACACCTCTTGCAGACGACCCCAGGAATCGGCCGTGTAGACCACCTTCTCGGTCGGGTGCAGGGCAAGTCCCTGGACCCAGCCACGATGCTCCGCCAAGCTGGCCAATTCGGTCGGCTGCTCTGCGGAAAAATCCCACAGCCGCAGCATTGCATCGTAACCGCCGGCCAGGATACGAGTCCCACAGGGCGTGAAACGGGCGGCAGTCAACTGGCGCTCGCCCGTCACCAGCTTCGCCGGTTTTGGCTCGTACTTGAGCTTCAGCTGTTCAGGAGTAAGGTCATTTATCATCATTCGGTCGTTAAATCATGTAGTTCGTATCTATGCCAGCAGCTCAGTAATTGGGCCACAATCATCGTGGGCAATGGGCAGTGGTTGTCCGCCATTGTCGTACTCGGTCGTATTTGGATCGATTCCCAGGGCGTGGAACCAGGTGTGGAAGAAGTGTCCGATATCGTGCTCGTCCGATTCGACGAATGTGCCCAGGGCATTTGTCTTGCCAATCACCGCCCCCTGCTTCAGGCCTCTTCCGGTCATGGCAATCGACCACGCTTCCGGCCAGTGGTCGCGGCCAATGTGCCCGTTGATTCGCGGCGTCCGTCCAAACTCGCTCATCGCGATCACCAGCACGTTGTCCAGCATGCCTCGATCGTTGAGATCCTCGATCACCGCCGTAAAGGCCTGGTCAAAGCGTGGCATCAAGCTGGCGTGACCGTTGAAGTTGTCGCCATGGGTATCCCAGCCATAGGAATTTACCTTGACGAAAGTCACACCCGCTTCG
>JAPYUD010000116.1:7052-8797 GCA_029936215.1 Pirellulaceae bacterium
TCTTGCGGCCCAGCAGCATGTCACGTCCCAGCGGATGATCACCATACCGCTCGACATCCTTCGGGTCGGGATCTGCAAACAGATCCTGGCGGCGCATCAGCGTCCTGGCCGTATCAAAGACAAACTTCTGCCCATCGGTGGCCATCGCCACCCGGTCTTTTGCAAACCGTTCATCTGCCAGTTGCCGTAGCTTGTTTCGAACATCGTCCTGCTCCACAGAAACCGACGGGTGACGCAGCAGGTTCGGTGGTGGCTCACCCTCACCGATCGCCAGGGCACCATACTGCGGACCCAGGAAACCGGCATCGGTAAACTTGAAACCACCGGATCCTGGCTTGACCCAGACATACGGGGGCAGGCCGCTATCACCTGGCCCAACGAGCTTGGCCACGGCCGAACCAAAATAAGGGTAAATGACCCCCCGGTCTTTCGGGTCACCGCGGTTGATACGGGGAACTCCGGCAGAATGTGAATTGTCCTGCGTGTGGACACCTCGATCCACCGCCAACAGGTGCATCAACTTTGCCGACCTGGGCATCAGCTCGCTGATGTGAATACCCGGGATCGACGTCGGGATAGTACGAAACGGACCACCGAACTGGGTATTGGGTTTCGGATCCCAGCTCTCCAGCTGGCTCATGCCGCCATCAATCCAGATAAAGAGGACCTGTTTCTGGTCCTTCTTCAATTTCTTCGCCACCGCGGGCTGAACCAGCCCTCCCAGGCCACCAAGCCCAAGTGTGCCAGCAACGCCACAACCAAGCAGCTGGCGACGACTGATCAGATGCTCATGGGGTGTGCAAAGCATGGTTGACTGTTGGATCTCCTAACCGCTCACTCTTTCGTCTGTTTCGTGGTTTACATTCTACTGGCGAATCAAGATCGCTCTCCCACCTGCCAAAGGCAGGCGGCTACGTTCCGCTCCAAGACGCATCGGCCTAACCTCTACCCTGACCTTTCACCCTAATGATTGATAGTAAATTCCGTGGACGCCAGCAGGGCCCAGATCAACTGCGAGACTGCCGTCGCGCGCTCCTGGCTCCCCTCGATATGCTTGACGACCGTATCGCTTTCCCCCCTGGTTGGAAACCTCGACAGGACCGACAGGTACAGCTCCTCGGATAGCTTCTGCATGTCCTCTTCGTTGAGAAGCTGTTCGGCCAGGTTCCCGTTACCGGGACTTAACCAATCGACCAGCGTTTCATCGTTGAGCAGGAACAGGGCTGCTCGAACCGAGGGCGTAAATTCGAGCTCCGGTTCGCGGGGTGGATTCGCATAAGCCGCCATAAACTTGGCACGGATTTCATCCAGTTCACTCGCAACCGGTGATGTCTCTGACGCTTCATCCGAGTCAGTACCGGGCGAACTTTCGGCCAGGTTCCCAAGCTTGCCGGTAGCCCGCAGCATGGACCAGCAGAGCTGCTCGGCCGAGAGGCCCTTTTGTTTGAAAATGCGATACTCGGTGGGCCTGATCGGTGACTCATCACTGACCATTAACCCACTACGCTGGTACGCGTCGGAAAGTGCGATTTCCCGCAGCAACCACTTCACATCGTAGCCATGTGCCATCCACTGTTCGGCCAGCAGGTCGAGCAACTGAGGATGCGACGGAGGATTGTCGGCATGGTGCATGTCCAGCGGGTAGACAATGCCGTGTCCAAGTAACAAGTACCAGAGGCGGTTGGCGCCGTTGCGGGCCAAGAACGTGTTCTGGTCCGTGGGCATTTTTTCAGCCAGGATCCGCA
>JAPYUD010000117.1:0-8765 GCA_029936215.1 Pirellulaceae bacterium
GCGTGTTCACTATATCGGCTGATTTTTGCTCTTACAAGAGCAAATCTGCCAGGCACAGCTGATTGACCTGAAAGGAGTATCGCAAGGAGCAGTGACACGTTTGGTCACACGGGAGAGTGATTTTGAAGAAAAGTCGAAAAAAGTCAACTCGTCCCCAGCCGGGCACGGGCAATTGGCTGGTAAACACGCCCTTCCGAATCAAGAAAACTGGAAAAAGTGATGACTTCTTCCACCATCATCCCGACCCCCTCGGTAGTCTGCTCCCGCTTGAAAATATCCTCCACCTCTGCCAGCTGATCAGCGGCCAGTCCATCCCGCCGGCTGATTCGCCCGATCGTCAGGTGGCCATGAAAACGGCGTCTTTCTGGTGGAAAACCGTACTCGGTCAAGTTCTTGTCGATAAGCCCTTGCAACGTCCTGAGCGACTCATCTCCCTGCCGGATACCAACCCACAGTGTGCGGGGACGCTGCGCGTCAGGAAAAGCACCCAGGCCCCCCCATTCAATCTCCAGGGGATCCTGCTGACAGACAGCAGCTTGCACGACGGAGCAAACACCTGCCAGTTCTGTTTCTGGAACATCCCCGAGGAACTTTAACGTCACGTGCAGGTTTTCCCGGCGGGTCCAGTGGATTCCACTCAGGCATGCGGTCAACTCATCTTTGAGTGACTCTGCATATCGCCTTACCGCATCGCTGACATTCACAGCCACAAAGGTGCGCAGGTTCTTCACTTCATTCCTCCCGGCATCTCAACACTATCACCGTACTGCTTCCTCCCGCAAGCGGGCATGGCAGATCCGAGCAGAACGCTATAATGTACCCGAGCAGCCCCTCTCTCCAACCCAGCCCCAGCCCAGGAAATCACATGCCCGCCAAAATTATCCTTCTCATGGTTTTCCTGCTGTCAGGCACACCACCTCTGAAGGCAGCGGACTGGAACCAGTGGCGAGGTCCGGATCGTGACGGTAGCGTCACGGGTGGCCCTGCCCTGCTCGACCAGCTCCCAAGCAGGGGATTGCGTCCACGATGGTACACCGATGCCGAGGTGATTCCCGGCATCAAGCAGGGAGGATGGTCGAGCCCCGTGGTCGCCAGCGGCCGGGTCTACCTGTTTACCCACCAGAAAACCCGCCTCGGCAAGGGAAATCTCCCCCCCCGCACATTTCCCTACCTGGCACCGGAAAAGCGAGTGGGCATGAGCGATGAGCAATATGCCGAGTACGAAAAAAACCGCCGTGATGAAGAGCAGAAAATCTCGGAGAGCTTCCGTTACACCGAGCAGCTCTACTGCCTGGAAGCCAGCACTGGCAAGCTCGTCTGGACCAACGAGCAAACCAGTGTCTACACCCGTTTTTTCCAGTCCGGATGTCCGACCGTGGTCGGTGGAAGGATCCTGGTGCTGGGGGCCGGGCGACGTGCCCGCAGTATCGATGCTGCCAGCGGAAAAGAGATCTGGCAGACACGCTTGCCAGGAGACTTCCGTGACCAGTTCCTGCAGTCCTCCTTCCTGGTTGCCGACGGAACGGCAGTCGTGCTGGCTGGCAGCCTGTTCGGGCTCGACCTGGCCAGCGGCAGGATCCTCTGGCAACAGGGAGACGCGAATTCCGATTCACTTCACAGCAGCCCGGTGTCGTGGCAGTCACCCCAGGGTACGGTGGTGATTTCCAACATCCCGGGCGGGAAAACGATTGCCGTGAAACCTGGCGATGGGAGCCTGCTCTGGACACTCGACTCCCAGGCAGGTCATGCGACACCGCTGGTCAGTGGTGACCGCCTGATAACCTATGGCAGCAGTCGCAAGAAGGGACTGAGGTGTTTCCAGCTCGACCTGGCCGAACCTCGCCACCTCTGGACATTCCAGGGAACCGCCGACTCTGGTTCCAGCCCGGTCGTGGCAGAGGGACATGTCTTTGTCCAGGGCGAGCGGCGACTGGCATGCGTGGACCTGGAAACAGGAAAGCCCCGCTGGAGCACGCTCCTGGACCTGAACCAGCCTCGTTACACATCGCTTCTGGCGGCCGACGGTAAGGTCATCTATGGCTTTGACGGCCTGCTCCTGTTCCGAGCCAGCGGAAAGAAATTTCAGCCCCTGGTGACCGGGAAGATCGACGACAAGGGATTACTTGCCGATGAAGAAGCATTCCGGGTCAAGCTCGGCATCGACAAGCTGGAAACAACTGCCGAGGGACAGCGTACCGCCGAACAGCTTTGGCGAAAAACCTTCAACAATGGCCCCTTAAGCTGCACCACCCCTGCCCTCAGTGATGGGCGGATCTACATCCGCCTGAAACAGGGTATCGCCTGCTACGACCTCAGGAGCGGGAAGTGATATCTGCCACCAGGTTCATGGCTCTCTAAGCAGCCCGCCGCTGTCTGCGACGCCATTTCTTGCGTTCCCGCTTGCTCATCTTTCGCCAGCGCTGCGGATCCATTCCCTCTCCGTATTGCTGATCGGCGGCCTGCATCTCGGAAATCTCTCGTTCACGCTCGTCCGCTGCTTCCTGCACCTCGGTTTCCTCGTCGACGCTGGTCAGCAGTCGCCGCTCCTCGGACGACAACCCGGAAAAGGAATCATCATCCGTATCGTCCTGCTGCTCCTGCTGGTAGTAGTGGTAGGACGATCGCCGGGAGTCGCTGGAAGCCTCTTCCTCTTCTTCCTCCTGGACAAGCTCTTCTTCTTCCTCGTACATGTCGTCTTCCTGGTCTTCCTCATCGTCGCTTGCGACAGGAAGCTCTTCTTCCTCTTCCTCTTCTCCCCATGCCTCCTCTTCGTCCAGCTCCTCGACCCGCCGGGATTGACTCTCTCGCGCCTGGTGCGGTCCCGCCTCAAGGTGGACAGAATCATGACGACGGCGACGACCAAATCGCTGGGCCGAGAAAAAACAGTAGCGGGCATACATCCAGATCGACATGCTCACCGCGACGTGGCTTCCAAGCAGGATCATTGCACTGAGCAGGGAGGTATCTATCGTTGCCGGAAAAACGACCCAGCCCAACTGCTGGGCAAGGAGGCTGCCATATCCAACCAATGCAAGTGACATGAACACCAGCGACGGGATCGTGCGGCGCATTTCCACGACCAGCCTCAGACCCAGGATTCCACTCACCCCCGCCGCAATCAACAACCACCAGCCATCGGCAGAGGAAAGCATTCCCGCGGTGGGCATACGCCGAGCGGCAAGCTCCAGCAGACGATGGAGGCCTGAGGAGGCATCCAGGCTGGCAATCGCACACCATCCGGCCACAACAAGCCAGACCTTGTAACGGCCACGATAATCATCCAGCTTGTGGCGTCGCAGCAGGTAGACCTGCAGGCTTCCCACCACCACCAGGAGAAGCAGCAGGGAAGCAAACCAGGAGGCCATGTTTCCACTGCCGTCCAGAGCGAAGGTTGCCGCGACGGCATCCTCCTGCTGGTGAAAATGGAGATAGCCCTGGGCAATACCGAACAGCATGCCACAGGGGACCAGCAGGAAAAGCAGGATCGTCCACCAGGCCTTGGGTATCAGGTCACAGAGCCGAAGCTGGTTTTCCTTGAGAGCTTCATCCGCATAAGTACGACGCTGACGCCGCCGTGATGACCGTTGTCGATCATCCGGTCCTGCCATCGATGTACTCTCAAGCAACACGCGCCGACGACGCATGTCACCCTGATCATGACTGTGAAGTGCCACTTTTGCTTCCTCTGCTCATTGCGCCTGGGCAAATTCGATCGGTACGGTAGATGGCCATACCTATAACTCAATTTCGACCATTTCCACCCCAGATCTTATAGATACTCCCACGAAGTCCCCGCAATTGTCAGCCCGGATTGGATGGGGTATGCTGGCCATTTGCCTTACCCCCTGTGCGACTGGCCTACCAGGCAGATAACAATCCAACAAGATGACGTATTCAGCCAGCATTGGCTGGCCTTTTGTCAAATGAGAGGACTATCATGGCCCACGAACATCCAGATCTCCCCTACGCCCATGACGCGTTGGAACCCCATATCGATGCCCGCACCATGGAAATCCACCATGGAAAACACCATGCCGGTTATGTCGGCAAGCTCAACGCGGCCGTAGAAGGCACGGAATTGGCCGACACCTGCGTCAACACGATCATTGCTGACCTGGAGAGCGTACCGGAGAATATTCGTGGTGCCGTACGAAATAACGGTGGCGGGCACTCCAATCACTCACTCTTCTGGTCCGTGATGGGACCGGATGGAGGGGGAGAACCGTCAGGATCACTTGCCGAGGCCATCAACGCCTCGTTTGGAGGCCTTGATGGCTTCCAGGAGGCATTTGCACAGGCTGCTGCCACTCGCTTTGGCAGTGGCTGGGCATGGCTTAGCGTCGACGGAGACGGGCTGGTGGTGGAAAGTACTGCCAACCAGGATAGTCCACTGATGGAAGGTCGCACTCCCATCCTTGGCCTGGATGTCTGGGAACATGCCTATTACCTCAATTACCAGAACCGTCGCCCAGACTATATTGCGGCTTTCTGGAACGTCGTGAACTGGAATGAAGTGGCTCGGCGATACGCAGAAGCAACAAGCTGATTTCTGTTGCCGTTCTGCCAATCAATGCGACCCGCTTGATAACTCGCCTGGGCGTGGAAACCATGGTTTTCACCTCTCCGCTTGTGGCAGCTGCTGAAGTGCTAGCATCCACCGTGGAATTTTATTCGCGGGAAAAATCCGGCATTGACGATTCCCGGGGCTCTCTTTATGATCCCGCTCCCTTGGCAGATATTCTCCACCTGGAGATGTTGCCATGGTTCAACCCAAACAACTGTCATTGAACGTCGCAAAGGACAAGGAAGTCATGCGCAATCGACTGTCGCGTTGCACGCTGCTGGGTATCACGGTCACTATCGCCAGCCTGCTTTTAACAGGTTGCTCAACATCAAGCTGGTCCACCTGGAGTTGGCCTGGGACGAGCTGGCTGACGGGCAAGAAGGTACCAACCTCCGAGTACCAGACACCGGACAATCCTTCCAGCGGTTATTCTTCCCTGCCTGTCGACCAGGCCCAGAAGTACACTGATCCACAATCTGCACCGGTCGCCAGCGATCCACAAAACTTACTACCGGGGGATCCGGCCGTCATCCAGAACAACAACTATTCGACCAACTATCCTGCGACCAACCAGGGAAACAGCAATTACCTGGCACCCGCCCAGACGCAGCAACCGGTGGACCCCTATATCAGTCCTCCGATTAACCAGGCACAGCAGGGTCCATACAATTCCAACCTCTACCGTGACAACCAGAGTTCCCCGTTACTTCCGCCCGCCTCGACCCCGATCACGGCGGGTGGTTTCCAGGCACCGGCCGTGGACCAAACGCCTCCCCTGAGCCCGGATGACAACAACTACAACCAGGGATTCTACAAGCCAGGGCAGGGACAATTTGGTGCCTCCACCCAGGACACGGATTCCTTTCCAATCAGCCAGGGTGGCACGCTTACCCCTGCCCAGCCAGTTGTCCAGGAACCGGTTTACACCGGTCAGCTCCCGGCCACCAGCGGCACGCAGATCGATGGCCTGCCGACATCCGCGGTTCCCGCTGGCCTGCCTGCTGTCCCAGCTCCCGGTGCTTACCGTCCCGGAAGCACTGGCAGCTACTAGCTTCCGCCAAGGCAGACTGGCCTTTCGCTGCCAACGCCCTCTACCAGGGGGTCAGTGCGCCATTCACACAGAGGGTCTGTCCACTTACGAAGGCCGCCTCGTCACTGGCCAGGTAGAGAACCGCATCGGCAACATCTCGTGGCACACCCCAGCGACCCATCGGCACCACGGCCAGGTAATCATCCTTGTCCTGCTGGGGATCATCGAGGTGTCGTTCTGTCGGAATCCAGCCAGGAGCAACCATGTTCACGGTAATTCCCACGGGCGCCAGTTCCCGTGCCATGCTGCGTGTCCAGCCGATCTGCCCTCCCTTGGCAGCCACGTAAGCGCTGAACGGCGAGACACTCCGATGGTAAACCTCGCTGACGATATTGATAATCCGGCCCCACTGCTGCTCTTTCATATGCGTGATTCCCCGCTGGGTCATCAAGAAGGGGCTCTTGATAAAGAAATCAATCATCCGCTGGTAGAAATCCCAGTCATACTGTTCGATGGGCAACTGGGGTTGCTCACAGGTCGCGTTGGGCACCAGGATATCCGGCATTCCCAGCTGCTTCTCCGTTTCGCCAAACAGCCTGTCTATCTCCTCGGCCGAGGTGGCATCGGCCTGGATCAAGCAGGTTTTGATTCCCGCCTGCTGGTACTCGGCCAGCGTCTGTTCTGCCCTTGCAAGATCATGGGCGAAGTTCACCGGAACGGAGGCACCTGCCTGTCCCAGGGCCAGGCCAATCTCCTTCCCCAAACCCGAGCTATTCCCGGTAACGATGGCAACGTGTCCTTCGGTTGAAAAGGCCATCAGGCATCCTCCTTAAAGGTGCCCGGCCTCATCCAGGATCCACGCGATTTAGCAGGACGCCGGGCAGCAACGATATTCTACCAGACGGACCTCGCATCCCTCCTGCTGGAGTTGCTCAAGACACAACTCTGCCTGTCGCAAGTCGGAGAATGTGGCATACCACTGCCAGTCACCGTCTGAGGCGGCACGATACTGGACACGCAACTGGGGAGCAACCCCCCCGGGGGCACTGACTGCAACCATCTGTATTTTCTGGGTCATCATCATGGCCGGGAACTCGCTAGCAAGAAGAAATCACTTGAGTCAGGCCACCGAGCACTGACATCTTCTTTTACCATCGAACTGCGGAATTCCAGAACCTCACCGAAACCCAGAAAAACACCAAAGCAGCCTGGTAAAATTTAACGGTCAGGCAACATGGTGACCGTGAAAGAGAGGTATCCGGTTCCCTGCGCGGATCACCAGCCCATTACCATGTTCGACTCGATCACCTTGCGAGACTGGTCCAGGTCCGAGCCGGTCTTCTGCATGTACAGGCGGATGGCGTGGACCTTGTCACCCGCAGCCTTGGAAAGGCAATCGCGGGCAGCCAGGCTAATCTCCGGGGCCTGGCCGGTTATTCCCAGCACTCCCTTGGAGACCACCCAACTGTCCCTTGGCCGCTGCACCAGGCGAAGCACATCGTCCTGGGGGTAGGCATCGGTCACCACGGCCCGTGCGGTCTCGTCATCATCCGCCCAGGTGATGATGATGTGGGCATCGGTCTCGATCTCGTAGAGTGGCATCGTGGGCAAGCTCCTCGCGACCAAGTTGTCCGGTAGAACTGTCAGAATGCCGGATCCCTCCCTGATTGGCAAGGTGGGGTATCGCCGCAGAACTAGAACAGCCCGATGCCCGGGGTAAACCCCAGATTCCTGACCCGCTCCAGATCCTCCCTGGCCCTGGCAGGCTGATGGACAGCCTCGTAAGCCAGGCTGCGGTGATAAAGCAATATCGCCAACTGCCGTGTCATCTGTTGCTCTTTCCGGTCAAGTGGGGCCGGGTCCACCGCCAGGTTGCGTTCCTGGTCGATCGACACCGTCATCTCATGCCACCGTGCATCACAAAGCCGAACCGCCACCAGCAAGTCCATCAGGGCAAGGTTGGGCTGCTGGTTCTTGAGCAGGGCAAATCCACGCGTATCCAGAACGGTATCCCTCAAGTCCAGGGTTCCCTGCAGCGACATCAACAACCGGATCTCATCGAGCCGGCCGATCACCCCTTCCAGCTGGTCTGGCTGCTGTCCCAGCTCACGAATCTTTGCCAGCGCCTCGTCACGTTTCTCGACCTGTCCCGTTTTCTCAAGCACCATGGCATGCAACTTGTAGACACTGGCCACGTAGCGGCGCATCGTCTCCTGTTGCTCTCCATGTCGTTTTCGTTCACTCGCCTTCCAGTTCGACCGCGGTTCAAACTGTCTTTCCCAGCTATCGAGAAACCTGGAAGCATGGCGTGTCGCCTGGCTACTGAAGGCCAGTGCCTGGCCGTGGTGTTGTTCGAGATAGGCCTGGCAGGCAGCAAGGTAATTTGGTGCTCCATTATAATCCCAGGCAATCCCCACTCCTCCCAGCAGTGCGATCGCCTGGTCCGCTTCCTCGATCACGCGCTGGAGCTGTTGCCCGGTGAGTGCCACCTGGTAAGCACGGTTGTTGAGCAGGAGAACCTGTTGCTGGAGATGCCAGTTTTCCTGTCCTCCATATCCCGCAACCGCCTTCCCGATCATCTCCCACTGCCGGATGACCTCATCCGGCCGGTCAAGGTGCAGCAGGGCATCGCACAGTTGCTGTCGCAGTTGGATCTCCTGCTCCAGGCTCCCCACTCTCTCCAATATCGATTCCAGATCCTGCCTGCTCTTTTCATGTTCCCCCAGTTCCCCCTGCCAGCCGGCACGATCGGCAATCGCGGAGATATTATCTGGATCCAGTTCGACGGCACGATCAAGTAGCTCAAGGGCCTTCTCGAGGTCCCCCTGTTCCCAGGCGACTCGGGCGGCAGCATGCTGCCAGCGAGCCCGCTCCGTGTCAATGAGTCCATAGGACAACAGTGGCCAGACGACAAGCAGGATTGCGCCCAGGCTGGGATAGTATCGACTCCAGGGAGCTCCCTCCCCGGGTTCCGTTGGGACGTGCTGGTTGCTCGAGCTTTCATTCATGCTTTCCATTGTACTTATTCCCGGCGCAGCCCCAATTCCCCTTTCACTGCCTCTCTCCGCCCTCTTGCCAGAAAGCCGGTTTTCGCTATGCTTTGTCACATTGCTGGCATGACTGCCAGTAGGAGAAACCGGGGCCGTAGCTCAATTGGTTAGAGTACCGGAC
>JAPYUD010000118.1:0-8748 GCA_029936215.1 Pirellulaceae bacterium
GAGTCCTGGCTGCCCTGCTCCTTGTCCAGACCGATAACACTGCTGAGTGGATGGCTCAGCTACGACGACTGTTTGGCATCATCGTGCCACGCATGGAAGGACTCGAGGGCATCTGGGGTCTTGGCTGGGACCCGGTTTTCCGGATACCGGTGCTGGTGACTTTTATCGCCATGATTGGCACCATGGCTCTCTGGCCGCCACAAAAGAACCTGGGAACCCTGCTCTGTTGTTCGGCGGCAGTCATGGTTGCAACCCGTTTCTGGAGTGGATCCGGCGGGGGGCTCAATATGGCCTGGTACCTTCCGCTGATACTGCTCACCATCGTGCGGCCCAATCTTGAGGACCGTACCGCCCGGAATGTGGTAGTCAGTGGCTGGCCACGTCGCCGGGCGGCAACCTTTGGCTAGTGCACGGCAGATATCAGCGTTGCGCCTCGTGGATAAGGTGACAGAGTTCCGGCAGGATGATCTTGCTCATGACAAGTTCAATGGCCAGTGGTGAGCCAGGCATTGTCAGCAGCAGCGTGTTTCCCATCAGACCCCCGGTGGCCCTGCTGAGCATGGCAGCTGGGCCAATATCGTTGTAGCTGAGCATGCGGACAAGTTCCCCGTAACCTGGCAGCGGCCTGCTGATCAGCTGCTGGACGGTTTCAAAAGTCTGGTCTCGTGAGGAGATCCCCGTGCCCCCGGTCATCAGGACTGCATCAATACCATCCTCCTGGCGGTGTTTTTCCAGCAGCGCGTGCATCGGGGCTGGATCGTCTGGCACAATCGCCCGGGCAACGAGCCGGTGGCCTGCTTCCTCGAGCAGCTCAATCAAACGGGCCCCGCCACTGTCTGTTTCCAGGGTGCGAGTGTCGCTGACAGTGATGACCGCACAGCGGGCCACCTCGGGAGAATCGGAATGATGTTGTTCAGCGGGAGAGGCCATGATCAATGCCGTGAAAAACGGAGGGTCCTATTTCCTCCAGTATTCCGCATCCGGTGCCCGATCGCCAGCGGGTGAGCGAACTGTTATTGCCTGTCACTTCTCCGCAATCTGGAATTCTGCCCAGACCGGCAGGTGGTCGGAGATCGCCAGTGCTTCCTGGAGTGAGAGGTTATAGCGTCTCATGAACCGAAAGGTGTCGGCACTGCCAGTGAACTCGGCGGTTGCCTCGGAGTGAATGAGGATGTTGCCAACCTGTTTCGAGAGACGCGTGTTGGTGAGGGTCTCTTCGGCCAGCACCGGTATCATCTTGGTGGGACCGAGGATGGACTTGAGCGTGGCACTGTCAGCCTGGAAGTCACCCAGCATGATGACATCATCCTCGCCATTCCCGTGATTCCAGATCAACGAGTAGACCTCGTCCATTAATTCCAGTTCTGCATGCTGGTTCTCCGGGTTGATCTGCACGTTCACCAGGGTGAATTGAAAAGGGGAACTGCAGAGTTCTGGCTGGACCTGGAAATAACCCACAAAGGGTGGGTGTTCAAAGAGGGCATCTGGATCCTCGATGGAACAGCAGCGTGGGCGATCGGCGGTGATCAAACGGCGGTCGAAGATAAAGCCAAACTGTTGCTTGAATGCAGAACTTCCGCGGGGCTGGCTGAGCAGGTAATCATACTGGCTGCCGTCCCGGTTCATTTCCTCCAGCAAGAGTGCCACGGCGTCCTGTCCGGGGCCGCAGATTTCCTGCAGGGCGATCACGTCAAACTGGCGGCCAATACGGGCGAGGTCCTTCATGATTCCAGGAGTACCAGACTTGGTCCGCCCAAAAACCTGCAGGTTGAAAGTGGCAATCCGTATCGAGTCACGGGAGGAGCGGGGCAGGCTTGCTTCTGCTTGCAGAAGCACATCGCCACGTCGTTCCAGGCGCAGCTGGTCTAGTCCCTCGATCCGGTAGTGATGAAAGAAGAGGGTCGACAGCAGCAGGAGAGCAACGAGGCTGATAAACAGGCGACTTTTGCGCATCGTGAGTTTCCGGGACAACAGTGGTTTCTTACAGTTGTTTTCGGATCTCACACCACTGGAGCTTGAATCGCCGTCAATTTCCTTTGTCCTGATCGGTCCAGGGATTTAGCCAATTTCCCCAGTTTTCCAGGTACTGCTGCAGGGCAGGAATATCGCTCGCTTGTTGCTGGAGCCAGTCGTGTGTCTTCTCGACAATCTGCTGTTCCTGGTCCAGTGACAGCCAGCCGATGACAACCGCTGCACGGAGAAAGGCATAGTAGGTGTCCAGCACGTCACAGCGACAGTAGTCATTAATGCGGTCGAGTTCTCCCTGTTCGTAGAGTTGCTGCACCATGTTTCCCTGGACATCCATTTTTCCCGGTTTTCCCAGCATGTTGGCAAGCAGGTTAAGGCCTCCGGTAAATCGTGAGGCCCCGTGGTTGGTGAGTATTTCCATCAGGTCCAGGTGGCTGGCAACATTGAAGCGATTTCGTGGCTGGTCGAAGGAGCGGGCATGGATGGCATACCACTTTTTCAGGTTCAACCCGTAGCGGTAGGCAGCAAGTTCCAGCAGGGGAATATCGAAACCACGACCATTAAAGCTCACCAGAGTCGGATAGTTGTAGACTTCCCAGCCATGCCAGAAGTCACGCGTGATGACGTGGGGCCGGTATTCCGGAACGTCCAGGGCGACCAGGTCGACCAACTGGAAGTCCTCGGTTACCTTTCCGATCACCACCGAGACGGGAACCTGGAACGTGTAGGGTATGAAATCACTTCCCCGTGTTTCCAGCAACTCCTCGCGATATTTCGCTGTCGCTTCCGAGTCACTTAATTCCTCGTTCGGGTAACGCACCTTGCGCACCAGTTCTCCATCGGCGACACTCTCGACATCAAAAATGAAGTAGCGTATGGAATCGGACATGAGTCCTGGCTTCCCTCCCCGTGTGTACGAACCAACTGGCGTTCACCCTTGACCCTAAGGGTATTCCATCTGCAGGTGGATGGAAATCACCTCGGCATGGTCGTGCTCGACATGATCAGGGGGCGAGACTCTCGCTCAGCATCAGGGCCAGCCTGGGGTCGTCCCGGATTGGATCAAAATCCACCTCGCCCAGGACCATCGCAAGGTAATGGGGTTCGATTTGAGATGCCATGTCGAGCTCATGCAGCGACGTGTCTGAATCGCCAGCGAGACTGAAATAGCAGGCCAGGTTGTAATGAACAAGGGCGTTTTCAGGATCGACCGTGGCTGCCTGCTGGAGGGCAGCGATTGCCAGATCGATCTGGCCCATCCTTTTTTCACACCAGCCGATTGCCAGCCAGATATGGACCTGGTCCGGATGAATCTGCGCAGCCTGTCGAAGTGACTCCACGGCTTCCTCGTATCGCTCCATCACCCGGAGCGCCTCACCGCGGTAATAGAGCCGCTCGACTTTGTATTCTCCTTCTCCGGGTACCTGTTCCAGGGAGATGAGAATTCTCCGGGCAATCCGGTCACGGGCGGGAACTTCCAGTTCAAAGCGATCCGCCAGCACCATGACCAGGTCCAGGTAGCCCTCCACCTCGCTGAGGATCAGCGGGACATTCACGGGAGCTGGATTTGTCATGGACGGGCTCCTGCCAGGGGAAGGTCATTCCGTCTATTTTTCCAGAATCGACAGGCATCCGTCCAGAGGGCTTTCGCAGCTGGAGAGTAATTACTGCGCGGAATAGATCTCGGCAAATTCAACCACCCAGGCATCCACCAGCCCGATAAACTCCGCCGCATCCACTTCCTGGAGACGCTCAAAGTTGTTGCGGTTAAAAGCTTCCTTGTTCCGGATTGTGGCCTTTCCAGCCAGGTCGAGGACATGGTAATCAGCGAAAGGCCGGATAAAAATTTCCAGTCGACTATAGTCGTTTGAGCGGGTTCCCGGAGCCTCGATTCGCAGGTCATCGCGGCTACATGCTGCACCCCAGCCACGCTCCCCGTAAATCGTCTCGGTCTGGAAACCTGGGAAATGCTGGGCCAGTTTATTGATGCACTCTTCGATGTGCTCGGACAGCTCAAGCCGGTAACGCGAGTGAAGACTCTTGAGATCTTCCTTGCTCAACTGTGCTTCTTCGCTTGCATCCAGGCGGGTCTGCTTGCGCTGCTGGCCCCGGTCGATGGCCTGCTGAAGTCTCTTGTCGAATTCCATGTCGATGTTTTACCCCAAGAAAAAACAGGGTTTTTCCTGAATTTCGGGAAAACAGGTCAAAGATTCCCTGGCCAGGAGCCGATCCAAGGCCTCATTGAACTTCGGAACATTAATGTCGCACATGGACGTGCTGGTTTCGAGGGGCCGCCGAGCAATTATCTATTTTCACTCGGTGGTTGTTTTTCCGTAGAAAGGGAAGTCACGGTGATTGCCAGAATGAGGTTTCAGTTTGAACGAGGGGAAAAGAAAAAGGTCGCAGGTCCCGGGGAAGAAAATACTCCACGGTTGACGGATGCAGGAAAAGTCAGCATCCCCCTGTCTGACATCTATGGTGCCCTTCGAGATGCGGTTGCCAGTGACCGTACCTGGATCCAGGACTTCCAGGATGACGAGATCATGATCTCGCAGGACTTCTACGAGGTCCTCAAGGCCTACCAGCGGTACCACCGTGCAGCCTAGTCGGTTGCCTGCTCTCGACCTGTCCAAGTACCATGAGGGGAAGCATCAACAGGATGCTGCCGGGATGGTAATGCGGTTCGCTTTCAGGCGAGAGGATTAGCGGATGGTTCCAGCGGACGAAAAACAGGCTGATGACAGGCAGGATGATTCCGCGGCACTCCGCCAGCAGGAACATGTGGATGACCTGATCCATCGCATCAAGCAGTCAGCTGACCGGCTGGCGGCCGACAAGCCATCCCGGGGCGACCTCAAGATACTCAGCCGTACACTGCGGGAGCTGCGATACGCTTTCAAGGTCTTTGCTCCCTATCGCAACCAGCAAAAGGTTTCCGTCTTCGGTTCCGCCCGAACCCAGCCCCACGAGGGGACCTACCAGCAGGCGGTAGCCTTCGGCAAGGCGATGGCAGAGCACGAGTGGTTTGTTGTAACCGGGGCGGCACAGGGGATCATGGAAGCGGGACACGTGGGAGCTGGCCGTGATCGTTCCATGGGCCTGAACATCATGCTCCCCTTTGAACAGGAAGCGAACCCGGTGATTGCCGGTGACCACAAGCTGGTCAACATGAAGTACTTCTTCACCCGCAAGTTGATGTTCGTCAAGGAATGTGACGGGGTCGTCTGTCTGCCCGGTGGATTTGGCACCCTGGACGAGGCCCTGGAGGTGCTCACGCTGCTGCAGACCGGGAAACGGGACATGGTTCCGGTTGTGCTGCTGGATGCTCCCGGGGGGAGTTACTGGAGTGCGCTTGACAGTTTTATTCGTGAAGAGCTGCTCAAGGGTGGCATGATTTCCGAGGAGGACAGGCGTCTTTACCTGGTGACCAGTGACTGCCAGGAAGCGGTAGACGAGGTGATAGAGTTTTTTCATGTTTTCCACAGCATGCGATTTGTCGGGGACCAGCTGGTGCTGCGGTTGAAGAAAGAACTTACCGAACAGCAACTGGCGGAACTGACATCAGGATTTGGCGACATCCTGAAATCCGGTGACTTTGAGCAGCGCGGGCCTTTCGAAGCAGAATCGAATGAACCAGAGCTTGATCACCTTTCCCGGCTGGCCTTCCATTTCAACCGCCGCAGCCACGGCCGCTTGCGGATGATGATCGACCAGATCAACGGGCGGCCAGAACGCAGCTGATGATTAGCCAGGTCGCTGGCTGAGCTCGTGGACGGCATCCACCAGGGCAATCGCATTCTCGACAGGAGTCTGCGGTAACACCCCGTGGCCCAGGTTGAAGATGTGGCCTGGCCGTCCAGCGGCCTGTTCCAGCACCTGCCCGGCTCGCATGCGGATTTCCTCCGGGCCGGCCAGCAGTACCAGCGGGTCCAGGTTCCCCTGGATGGATCGGTCATGGCCGATCTGTTCCCATGCCTCGTCCAGCCGGATTCGCCAGTCAACTCCCACGACCCGGCTTCCCCCCTCGGCCAGAAGCGGGAGCAGGGCTGGGTTCCCTGTGGCAAAGTTGATCACCGGAACGCCCGGGACCAGGTCCTGGATAATTCCCTGCACGTAGGGCAGAACGTACTGGCGGTAGTCGTCGCTTCCGAGACAACCTGCCCAGGAATCAAACAGCTGGACACACTGCGCGCCGGCAGCAATCTGGGCATTGAGATAGAGTGTCACGGCGCGCTGGAATCGCTTCATCAGGGCATCCCAGGCACCGCTGTCACGGTACATGAGCGTCTTGGTATTGAGGTAATTCCGGCTGGCTCCCCCCTCGATCGCATAGCTGGCAAGCGTGAAGGGTGCTCCGGCAAAACCGATCAGGGGCATGTCCCCAGGTAATGCGGCTCGAGTTTCTTTCACGGTTTCGATCACGAAGTCGAGCGAGTCAATGCTCTCCAGTTCCAGCACCCGGTCGACATCGTCCGCGCTGCGAATCGGGTTGTGGATAACCGGCCCTTCGCCCTGGGCAAATTCCAGTTCCAGTCCCATCGGTTCAAGAATCGGGAGCAGGTCCGAGAAGATGATGGCGGCATCCACCCCCAGCCGGTTCACGGCCGTTACCATGATCTCGGCACAGAGGTCGGGACGCCGGCAGAGTTCCAGGAATGTTGTTTTTTCCCGGATCTGTCGGTACTCCTCCATGTAACGCCCGGCCTGTCGCATCAGCCAGATGGGAGTTACCTCGGTTGCTTCCCCTCGACAGGCGCGCAGGAACGGGCTGTCATACCAGGGAGCGGCCGTGTCACAGGGATCCGATGCAGGGCCAGAAAGCATATTCCTTATCTTCTCCTTGCGAGCCAGGATTGTTCGCCCCTGCCTTGCGGCGCTTGCTACCAGGGAACCCATTCGAGAGTGTTCCGGTTGCAGGTCGACCGGCAACCGGCAATCCCGCAGTCTCTCGCTGGTGGTGGGTCCGACCGAGGCGACCACGACACGTTCCAGTGACTTCTGCAGATCATCCTCGACGTCAAGTTTTTTAGCAACCGCCAGAAGATTTGTTACCTGCTGGGCGGAGGTGAAAATCAGCACATCCCGTTGCCCTGCAACCAGGGCCCGCACGTTTTCTTCCAGCAGGGTGCAGTCCTCCGGCAGGGCCCAGCGATAGACTGGCACCCGGAGCACGCTTGCCCCGCGCGCTTCCAGACCTGCCATCAGGCTGGCGTTGCTCACGCCGTACTCCTGGATGGCAACCACATCGTGATCAACCGGGGCATGCTGATCGAGCGTGGTAAGCACCTCCCGCCAGGTATTGGGTTCTGGTACCCGAAAGGTCGGAGCCAGTCCGAATTCCTTCATGGCAGCCACCGGCTTGGGACCACGGGCAATCGTGGTCATGTCGGCCAGGGCATGAAGGAAACGGTCACGGTCGACATGTCTCTCGGTCGCCTCAAGCAGGTAGCGGAAGCCAACACCGGTCATGAGCAGGAGAACATCCACGCCCCCGGTAATAAGCCGGTTGGCAAAATCAATTGCCGCGACGTTTTCATCGAGCGGCACTTCCCGCATTGATGGACTGACAAACGGCATGCCCCCGTGTTTTTCAATCAACCGCGCCATCTCGCTACTGCGGCGACTTTCCATCGCGGCAACACGCATGCCCTGGAAATCGTGGATATCAGGATTGTCGGCTGGGGATCCCATGCATTCATGCTAATGGCCCATCGGTGGTAGCAAAAGGAGGACCATGGGGAGACGGCAGGTTCGTGTTTTCGGGATTATTCGTCCTACCGGGAGTTGCAGAGGAGTGATACGATTAATGAAGCAGTGCATGGTTTCCTTCCGCAGGTATGAAAATCTCATGGCAACAATCGAATCGACCTTTGCACAGTTGGAAAACGCGCTTCAGGAGGGTGGTACCAAGGGAGTTTTGCAGCAGCTGGCAGATCAGCTTCTGCAGGATGAGAAGTACCACGAGCTCTTCGAGGCCAGGAAAATGGAGATCCGGCATCAACTCGGACTGCCCCTGCTTTACAGTGACAGCGGTGACGAACTGACCGAGGAGCAGCGTGATCAACTGGAAGATGGCCTGATCGCAGCCTGTTGCGAGGTGGGCCTGGCCCTGATGAAGAGCGGGAAGTTGGGAGAAGGCTGGATGTATCTTCGGCCGGCAGGAGAAAAGCCGGCAGCCAGGGAGATCCTGGCCGAGGCGGATGTCGACAGCGAGAACATGGACGAGTTTGTTGAGATCGCCCTGCAGGAGGGAGTCCACCCGGCGCGTGGCTACCAGCTGGTACTGGAAAACTATGGCACCTGTAACTCGATTACCATGTTCGAGTCACTCGGCCATCAGCTACCGCTTGCCGATCAACAGGAGCTGGCTGAGCTGTTGCTTCGCCATGTACACAACGAACTGTTGAATTCCGTCAAGTCGGACATCAGCAGCCAGCAGGGAGAAGAACCAGCCGGGGAGAGACTCCAGGAGTTGGTCGACGGACGTGAATGGTTGTTCGGCGAACACTCCTACCACATCGATACCACTCACCTCGCTTCGACTGTCCGTTTTTCCCGTTGCCTGGTAGACCAGGAGGCACTCGCCCTGGCCCTGGACCTGACTCACTACGGTCGCTGCCTGAGCGAGCAGTTCCAGTATGCAGGGGATGAACCATTTGTTGACATCTATCCGAGCCATGCCCTCTATTTCCAGGCCCTGATGGGTGAGAACCTGGACGAGGCATTTGCCCATTTCCTGGAACGGGCAGAGAACGTGTCGCGAGATGAAGTGGGTACGGC
>JAPYUD010000119.1:0-4652 GCA_029936215.1 Pirellulaceae bacterium
GGATTGCAATCGCCGGTTGTTGAGGGACATCACGATCGCAAGGGGACCGGGACTGGGCAGGATCTCAAAACGGGTCAGGTTCGCCGCCTCGTCGTATGCCCGGTCCAGTACACGGGCACCATTCTTGATCTCCACGTTTCCCGGAACAAGAATCTGCATCGCCGTGGACGAGGGGATCGGGAGCATTCCCTGCAACGTCTGCTGGGCTGCCTCGGTGTGCATCGGGGTCACCAGTTCCAGCTTCAGCGTGTGTTTCCCCTTTCCCTCCACCAGGAGTAGCACACCCTGATTCTGATCCCGGGCCAGAGATGCCGGCTGGTCATCCAGCATGGCTGTCTGCAGGGCAACCCCCGAGAGGGCCAGGGGAAGGCTCTGCAGGCCCTCCTCGAGGACTTCCAGCTGGAATACCGAGCTGATCCGTGCACGGCCTTCCTCGACCTCGATTTTATGGTTGCCGGAAATCAACGCAGCATTTTGAGGTGGACGCTGCCCCGGTTTCTGTGATGCCTTGTCAAGAAGTTCCTGGTACTCGACACGGGTCATGAATACCCGTTGCACGTTACTCCCCAGGATCACATTGAGGGCCTCAAAGGGCACATAAATCTCGCGAGCCGGTTTCTCCAGATCCACCCCCGCTGCGTTTACCCGTGCAACAGGCTGTTGCTGCTGGGCCACAGCCGGCGTGAGCCAGCAACAGGCCAAGAGCAGGATTCCCAGGAAAGAGGTCTTAAACATCTTCATCGCTGCCCTCCTCCTTGTCCGACTCGGCTTCGTCGTCTTCCTCGGACTCTGCTTCATCTACCTCCTCCGGCTCGACTTCGTCGGCGGCATCTGCACCTTCTCCATCGCTCTGGCCTGTCTCATCCGCGGGCGTTTCCTCCACGGCGGCCGTCGATTTTCGACGCAGCGGCAACAGAGTGGAAATGGCCTGCAGCCCCTGGACACCATCCCAGGCAGCCCACACACCGAAGACCAGCATCGTGGAGATCACGAAGTAACCATCCATCAACTGCAGGTAGAGCACCGGAAGGAAGACTCCCAGCAGGACAGAGAAAGTAACAAGCCCGGCAGCCAGCAGGACCTGCTCCTTGATCTTCACTCGCAATCCCAGCACCCCGATGATGCCGACGACCAGGTAGAGCAGTCCATGCAACCAGTTACGGGACATGGTTGTCAGGCTGAGCCCCCCTTCCTCGGACATGTCCGGCTGCAGGGTGGAGAAAATATATTCTTGCCCCTGCAGTTCAAAGCTAAGTTCTTCCGGTGCCACCAGGCCACTCGCCAGCTGCCTGACAAGATCCTCGTTATCCAGCTGGGAATGGATGTTCCCGCTGAAGATATTGGATGGCCCCACAGAAAAACTGTCGGTCCAGGGTCCACCGTAGTTCAGCAGCGCCTTGCGGCGTGGAAGAAAAGCACAGAGATGAGCTTCATGGATGGCCGGGTTGTCCGCGAAGACCGGGATCTCGAGGTAACTGTTGTCCGGGGCGGGGTCCTTGTAGACCACTTCCAGGACAAATTCCTGGTCCGCAGCGATGCTCTTGAGTGGAATAAGATACTCGTCCCCTTCTCCCTGCTCCGGCGTCACACTGGCCCCGTTGATTTTCAACTCGATGATCTGGGCCTGACCGGGAAATTTCATCCGCAGCCGTTGTTCAGCACTGCGAAGACGGTAAAGAGCCTGCACCGACTGCTGGCCGGAAAGTGTGACGACCATCCGGAAGACTGCCTGCTCGACAACGGTCGTTTCCAGCTCCTCGGGCTGGTATCGAGTCGCCGAGACCTCCAGTGTCCAGTCCTGGTGAAACTCAAAGGCCCGTGCCGCATTCAGGACCAGTTCTGCGGGGGTCCCAATCATCAGATCGATACGTGGGTCAATCGCCCGCAGGCCATCCATCGCGCCGGCCTTGTTCACATCGATATTCTCTCCCTTGGAAAAGACGATCTGCCCCCATGCCCGCTGCACATCGCGCGGTTGCAGGTGAGGGATCGACCACTGCTCACTCTTCCCCTCCGGCAACTCGATCGTCTGTTCCCAGCTAAGCCGCAGGTCAATCCCCCCGAGCAACTCCCTGTCTGCCTGGAGATTCCATGCCACGTATCCTTCAGCCAGGTCCTCCGGGGCCGGATCCATCACCGACTCCTGGAAAAGTGTGGTCAGGTTACGGACATCCGCGACAATCCCCTCCGGAAGATCGATCCGCAGCGAGCGGATGCTGCTGTAGAGAATCACGTAGTGGAATGTTGCCTCGTACTTGACCACGCCCGGTTGCACATCAACCGCAAGCAGCTGGCCGGCGGTCACCTGTGGCTGCCTGCGAAGAGCACTCATCTGGGGAGTAAAAAGGTCTGCCGAGAAGGCAAATGCATGGACCGGCCGGGTACTGCCAAAACGACTTCCCCGCACCGACTCGATGCCATCGAGCGCCTCGGTGAACGAGAGAGCTCGTCCTCCCTGGATTTCCAGTGGCGTGATCCGCAGGCTCTCTGGTGCATACAGGATCAAACGCCCGTTCGTTCGGGCAACGCTCGAGGGATCGACGCGGGGAAAGGCGATCGTGTAATCGGTGGCCGCCCCGGTCGGGGTGAGCAGGTTCTCATCGTCAAGCGTCCTCTGCAGTTCCACCAGCAAGCCTACCTCCCCAAACGCCCGGCGACTGAGATAGACAGTCAATTGCGTGGGGTCGTCTTCGGCGCGATGGTAATTGTCGACCACCACGGGTGCTGCTCCCGATGCCTGGTGGCCACGAATATGGCGGATCTCATAGTCGGTCGGAACCACCAGCTGGAGCTGGAAAATGCCGGCCCGTTCCACCTGGTACTTGACGAACAGGTCGACTGTCAGCTGTTCCGGCTCCAGGTAAACCTCGACCAGCTCGGTCGTTGTCACGCGAGGCTCGACCTTCTCGATCTTCAATTCCAGGTCGAACGGCAGGGCCGCGTAGCGGTAGGCGAAATCCCAGCGGCTGTTGGCAGCACCGCCTGAAAGCTCGGCAATATCGATCTGTAACAGTCCACGCCGCGTCACCACGTCACCACGCAGGGCCCCGTCAAGCCGAATCAGCAGGGTTCCCTGCTGACGGGCAACTCCCAGTGCCTCGATCGCGGGAATCGACTCGACCGCTTCTGCTGCCATGTCGATATCAAATTTCTCCAGTTCGATCGTGATTTTCTGGTTCGTCTTTGCCGGTTCAAACAGCTGTACCGTGATCAACTGCCGTCCATCCTGCTCGGCCACATCCCACTGCCGGATATTGGGATCAAAAACACCGGCAACTTTCTGGTCCGCTGGCACCAGGAACTGGATTTGTGTCAGCTCCGCGCGGCTGATCTCGTAAGCCAGGTCCGCCCGGGTTCGTATTGCTCCCTCATCGATCGTCACGGTCTGGCTCGCCTGGACAGTCGCCAGGGCCGTCAGGCCTGCCGCACCCTCCGACCTGGGAGTCCAGTCGATCTTGACGGTGGGAGTTACGCCAAAAAAAGCGAGCAAGACTGTCTCATCCATCGTGGGGGGCACGGGATCCTGGAAGGCAGCGACCGCTCTGGTCTCCCCCGGATCACCATTGTCCGCCGCTCCGTCCTCTGGCTCAGCATCCTCTCCGTTTCCCTCTCCCTCTCCACCGCTATCGTCCCCATCGTCTCCGCCATCTCCTGCCGGGTCACTATTCCCAACCTGGACAGGTCCCGGCAGCGGCCGAATTTCCGTGGCCGCAATCAGTGGTTGGACATGCACCTCGACTCCTGGCTCGGGGATGCGGATTATCCAGCGGTTCACCGAGGATTGTGGAGCCTGGAAAGCGACCTGGTTCTGGCCTGGCGCACGAGCAAAAGCCCTGGCATATTCCATCACCAACTGGTAACCGTTGTCTCCATCCTCCGGCTGTTCAATCAGGAGGAAATGCCCCTGTCCCTGGCGATAGATGATACGGGCCGGGTCTTCTCCTATCCGGGCAGAGAGAATGGCTGACTGCTGTAAACGGAGTGGCACCTCGTGCCACCCCTTCCCCAGCACCTCAATACTGAGCGTCGCCACAACGCGGACCACATCTCCCTTGACCGTTGCCTGGCTGTCAATGGATGTGATCAATGAACGCAACGGAATCCTCACCGCGGGGGCGCGATCCTGTGACTGGCGTGCCTGTCGCCAGAGTTCCTGGAATTTCTCATAGGGCAGAAAAACACCGCGATCGGGTTTTTCAAAAACATGGTGCAGCTTGTCAAAGGGGATATAGATCGTCTGCTCTCGCAGATCGCTTCCCTTCTTCTCGTCGTTTCCTTCCCCGGCTACCGGGGGCTGGTCAGCCGGTTGCTGGCCAAGGCAAGTGCCAGCCAAGAAGGTCATCACAAGCAGGGCCACAAGCAGTCGTGAAAGTTTCATTGCCATCGTTCCTGAAAAGAAATGTCCGCCAGACCATTTCCAGAAAGACCATGGAAAGAGCCCGGAAATTCGCCCGTTACCTTTCTGCAAGAAAGGCCTGCCAACGGGTCCACACTTTGCCGCTAGTATAGTCACCCTGCCTTCACTAGTTTAACGTTTGGCCTCAAAAACATTAGACGCACATCAACCTCCATTTGTTCTCCTTGAAAATCGTTATAAACCAAAAAACCTAACCACCTCGAAACGGCCTTCCGCACCTGTGTGACGTTACAGA
>JAPYUD010000119.1:4662-8709 GCA_029936215.1 Pirellulaceae bacterium
GACGCAGACTGGTACGATGTCGGTCTCCTCCATCGTTGATGTTCCCGCTTCCCTGCCAGGCACAATGTCCAATGCAATTACGACAAATTGGAACAACCGGTATCCTGGTCACCCCGGTTGCTCTCGGTTGCTGGCCAATCGCCGGCATGACAAGCCCGGACGTAACACATGAGCAGAGCCTGTTGACACTGCATGCCGCGGTCGACGCGGGCATCAACTTCCTCGATACCGCCTACGCTTACGGAACCCGGGGAGAGAGCGAATGCCTGATCGCCGAAGCACTTGGTGACCGGCGCGAGCAGCTGGTGATCGCCAGCAAGGGAGGAATATCGCTGGAAACCGGTGGCGCCCGGAACATTGACGGACGACCTGGTACGCTGCGGGCACACTGTGAAAAAAGCCTCCAGCGACTCCAGACCGACTACCTCGACCTGCTTTACCTCCATGCGCCGGATCCAGAGGTTCCCGTGAGCGAATCTGCCGGTGCCCTGAGAGCGTTGATGGAAGAGGGAAAGACACGTTCGGTCGGTGTCTCTAATTTCACCCTCCAGCAGCTGATCGAATTCCAGCAGGAATGTCCGATTTCCGCATTCCAGCCTCCCTACAACATGCTGCAGCGCGAGATCGAGTTGGACACTTTACCCTGGTGCCAGCAGAATTCCGTCAGCGTGATGATCTACTGGCCGCTGATGAAAGGGCTGCTGGCAGGGAAAATCGGGCGTGACCATGTCTTCACACCGGGTGACAGCCGGCTCAAGTACCCGATGTTCCAGGGAGAGGAGTGGGAGAAGAACCAGGACCTGGTGGATGGGCTGCGGCAGCTTGGAAAGCAGGCGGGACAGAGCGTGGCCCAGCTGGCAGTGAACTGGACGCTCTCGCAGCCGGGAATCACGTCTGCTCTGTGCGGGGCCAAGCGTCCTGAACAGATCCGCGAGACCGCCGGAGCGATGCGCCAGGAGCTCCAGGGCGAAACGCTCGCGGCAATCGACCAGTTGCTGGCAGCACGGGGCCAACCGGTCACGCGAGCAGCCGTCTGACCGGTGCTCAGCGACCGAGGCCGCGAATCCTGCCGTTCACTCCTCCTCGTCCTCTTGCTCAGCTGCCTGGCTGGCCAGCCGAGCCAGCATGGTCTTGATATCCCGGATTCCGAGAACCGTCACCACGACACTCATGATTGCAAAGAGAATCAAGACCACCCACAACATGCCTAACCAAAGCGCCTGCCAGCTCATGATGCCACCTCTTCACTCGGGGAGGTTCCGTTTGCATTGGTCGGTTGATCCGGGACAAGCAGCGAGAAAAGCACAAAACTCGTCAGCGAGAAGGCGATACTAAAGAGGCCGAACTCCGGGCCGGTGAATCCGGTTCCCAGCACCTGGTTGATCTGGTCACGGATCGCTTCAATCCCAAGCACCGCGGTTGCTCCACAGAGCAATCCGGCGATTGCCCCGGCACTCGATGCCCGTTTCCAGTACAAGCCCCCGGCAAGCACGACAGCCGCACCGGTAAAATAGATCGCGCCGGTGACCGCCAGGTAATCCCAGATGCGGTCATCCCCCTCGTAAAACAAGCCCCAGGCCCAGACAAAGATCCCGATCAGGACGATAAACAGGCGGGTCAACTGGATCCGGCTCCGCGTCGACATCTCTCCTCGAATCGGTGCCACGACGTCCTGCACCAGTACCGAGCTCCAGCACAACAGGTAACTGTCATGGGTGGACATGAAGGCAGCAATCATCGCTGCAGTAATAATTCCGATCAAACCAACCGGGAGAATCCTGCCCAGGAAGACCGGCATGGCATAAGCACTATCGGGCACCTGTCCGTCCCCAGCAGGCATGAAATAACCGACAACGTCCGGGCCTGCCATCTGACGGATAAAAACGAATGCACATATTCCCCAGAAAGCCGGAATCACCATTCGCATTGCGAAGGAGATGGAAGAGAACGTGTACTGCCGCTTGACCGCGGTATCGCTTTCCATCGCCAGGGCCCTTGAGACCATCGTCGGCCATACCGCACAGGTCATCAGTCCCATCATGACGGTAAAGCTGACGTAAGAAACACCAAAATTGCTGCTTGCCGCTACCGGATTGAACCCGGCTTCCATTTCCCGTTCCACCGTCTCCACGATCGTTGACATACCAAGTGCGTTAATCGCAATTAATGTCGTAACAATCACGCCAACCGAGAGCACAACGAACTGAACAAAGTCGGTAATGATCACCGAAATCATTCCCCCCAGCACGGTGTAGATCAGGACAATCACCAGCAAGACCGTCATGACAATCGGGACGGCCATTGCATCGGGGTTCAGTCCGGTGATGCCGACAAGGAACTTGGAACCAACGCTTAAAAACACACCCATGTTCAGGATGCCGGCAGTCGCCAGGATAATACCACCGAGGATCTGCGTGCGGCGATTGAATCGCTTCGCGTAGTACTCCGGAATCGTTAATACCCTTTCACGGCGAAGCGGGGCAACGATAAAACCGGTGAGCCCAACAACCAGCATCATCACGCCGAAAATGAGTCCGATATGGAACGAAGCAAATCCATCCCGGTACCCGACTTCCGCGTTGTACATGACGGTCACCAGCCCGAGTTCGGTCCCTGTCATGGTTGCAATTCCCAACCAGGTCCCGACGCTGCGACCAGCACCGATATAGGCAGTCATGCTCCTGGCGTAACGATTGACCCAGAGGCCAATCACCACCGAGATCATCAGGTAGACCGAGACAATCACCCAGTCAATCGCCGAGAAATTCGTGCCGGCAACAACATCCTTGAGTGTGACCGAGGCGTTGACGAGTGTTTGTTCCATCCGCTGCGTCTCCTCCTGGAGACCGACCGACCCTGGAATGAGAAGAACGCTTGCTTGCATCAAGCGATCAAACGTGTTCGTATGATGCTAACAGAATTACCCACCGAACTCATCTGTGCGGGCTGGATGGCCTTCACACCAAACCAAAGGACATTGCCACCGTGATCCAGAACCGACGACTCTTCCTTGCCTTGGCACTCAGCCTTTCGATCACAGCCAGCGCCCTCGCAGACGATGGCCCCGTGAAGATCGCCTGCGTGGGCGACAGCATCACCTTCGGTGCGGGGGTTGAAAACAGGGAAGTCAACGCTTACCCACAGGTCCTGGGCCGACTGCTCGGTGAGCGAGCCAGCGTGGCCAACTTTGGTCGAAGTGGCGCCACCCTGCTTAAGCAGGGGGATTTTCCTTACTGGGAACGAGAACAGTTCAAAGAGGCCACGAAATTTCAGCCTGGCATCGTGATCATCAAGCTCGGCACCAATGACAGCAAGCCACAGAACTGGAAATTCAGCACGCAGTTTCCGGCTGACCTGGAAGCCATGATCGCGCACTTCCGCGCACTCGAGAGCAAGCCCATCGTCTACCTCTGTAAACCGGTACCGGTTCCCAAGACAGCGTACGGGATCAGCGAGGCGATCGTTGGTGGTGAAGTGATCCCTTACGTCGAAGCGGTTGCCAGGAAGACAAAATGCCGGCTTATTGACCTCTACACACCCTTGTCAAAGATGCCGGAGAACATTCCTGACGGGGTGCATCCCAACGCGGCCGGTGCCAGGGTGATGGCCGAAACAGTCTACGAGGCAATCACCAGGGGTAAGGGCAAGCTTCGAAGTCGCTAGTGGTGCGCATGCGGCGATCTCCCAGGCCGTTCTCGGCTAGGCAAAGATCTCCTTGACGACATGCCCATGGACATCGGTGAGTCGGAAGTCCCGGCCGGAATACCGGTAGGTCAACTTCTCGTGATCGATCCCCAAAAGGTGCAGGATCGTGGCATGCAGGTCGTGCATGTGGATCTTGTTTTCCACCGCCTTGGCACCAAACTCATCGGTCGCACCATAGCGAAACCCGGACTTGACCCCTCCGCCTGCCAGCCAGGTGGTAAAGCCACCCGGGTTGTGGTCCCGCCCGGTACCGTTGTCCTGGGCATAGGGTGTACGGCCAAACTCTGCTCCCCACCAGACAATCGTGTCCTCCAGCAGCCCCCGCTGTTCGAGGTCCTGGAG
>JAPYUD010000120.1:0-8706 GCA_029936215.1 Pirellulaceae bacterium
TCGCACCACAGACCGTTGCCGGGGCCGGAACGGCAATGGCCTTGTCCATCGTATTGTTATCGCCACTCTCCCGGACAACCTCACCACGGGCGATCACCAGCTGGCCAATCGTGCTTGCTCCATTCGGCGTGGCAATGCGGAAATCACGGACCCCGGGCATTGCCCCGGGGACCACGGTGAACTCGACCTGCATCTTCACAAGCTCCGGTTTCTTGGCTTTTTCTTCCTCCGTCATCTCCGGCGGGATAATTTTCCCGGTCACACCCTCGCCACTGACCAGCACGTCATAAGCACCAAACATGCTGTAACGGGAGCGGACCTGGTGCGTGGATGTCTGTCCCACCTGCGCGGCCACCGGTTCCAGGCTCATCACCATCGGATAGGAAGTCTGCGCATCAGCTCTCGACGCGACCATTGCGACAATGGCAAGCAGAAGAAAGGTATTTCGCATCATTACAGGACTCTATTTCACGTAAAGGAAATCCTTCGAGTTGATCAGCGCCCACATCAGGTCCTCGTACCCTTCCTTCGGTGAAGGGCTCTCCTCGATGATCGCCAGGCAGGCCTGCATTTCCTCACTCGAGGGGATCCGGCAGACCGTGGCCAGGTAGATCTCCGTGATCATCTCCCCGGCCGATTTTTCCTCTTCCAGGAGCTTCGCTATTCGCCCTCCCGCGGCAGAAATTTTTTCCGAGAGGATATCCCCGTTGAGCGTGTGCAATGCCTGGGCGAGGTTTTCATCCGGGGTCCTTTCACATTCACAGACACTCACCCGGCGGGGTTTCGCAAAGGTATTAAGGAAGTAATTGGGGTACTCCGCATCAGGTAACTCGATCGCCCGCGTACCCTGGGGCAGGTTCTTGAACTTGGTCGGCCTGCCGGTAGCAAAATCGACGGCATCGAGCAGTGGTTCGGCGCCCAGTCGCTTGGCCCGGTAGTACGGGTAGAAACGGCTTGCACCGACATTCTCGGCCGTCGGCTGCGAATCGAGCTGGTAAAGCCGTGAGACCATGATCACTCGTATGAGCTGCTTGAGATCAAACTTGTTCTCGACAAAATGACGGGCCAGGGCATCGAGCAGTTCTGGATTGGTGGCGGGATTGGTGGAGCGCATGTCGTCCACCGGTTCCACCAGGCCGCGGCCCAGCAGGTAACTGACATAGCGATTCGCTATCGAGCTGGCAAACCAGCTGTTGTCGGTAGAAGTAAGCCACTCGGCAAAGGGGATCCGCCGGTCCAGCTCATGGTCTGAGGGTTCTCCCTCGAGCGGGGTCGGTTCCATCTTCTTGCCGGTGCGAGGGTGATTAACATCCCCGGAATTCTTTACGACCACGACACTCTCACGGCCGAAGAGTCCAAACTCCTCGCTTCCCTTGGTCCCCACGCGGGCAAAAAAAGCAGCAATCCCGTAGTAATCTGCCTGGCTGTATTTTTCAAACGGATGGTGATGGCACTTGGCACACTCGAGGCGAATTCCCATGAAAAGCTGGGTCGTGGCCTCGGTCAGCTCCGTGGCATTGCCGTTGACGCGAAAGAAATTGGCCGGACCGTTCATGTAGATCGATCCCTTGGCCGTTACCAGCTCCCTGACAAAGTCGCTAAACGGCTTGTTCACACGAAACGACTCGCGGACCCAGTTATGCATCGCCCACATGCCCTGCTCACCCAGATCATTACTGTTGTTGCGAATCAAGTCAGACCATTTCAGTGTCCAGAAAGCAGCATAACGGTCGTTATAGATGTCCTTCCCCGGGTCACCGGTCATCCCCAGCAGGCGGTCAACCAGTGCGATTCGCTTCTGCGGGTCCTCCGAGGCCAGGAAGGCCTGGACCTCCTCCGGCGTGGGCTGACCACCAATCGTGTCGAGGAAAGCACGGCGGATGAATGTGGCGTCGTCGCAGATCCCGGACGGCTCAATCCCCAGGTCCTGGAACTTCCTGGCCGCCAGTTCGTCGACAAAGTTATTGCTGGTCCAGCTGGAGAGGTCGGCCTCGTCACTGTAGGGGACCGACACGGTAAGGATTCCAGCCTGACCTTCAAAGCGGGCCATGACAGGAGCCTGGCCAGCACCGGCTACGGTTACCAGGCCACCCTCATCCACCAAGAGCATCCCCTCGTCCACCGAGTCGTATCGTGCCAGGGCCGTGACATCGCGCACGCTTCCGTCGCTGTAATGAGCCTCCACTCGCAGTTGCTGCTTCATTCCGAGGCGACCCACTCGCTGGGCTGGAGTCACTTCCAGGCTTGTGACCGCAAGGGGTTCTTCTTTCTGGGCTGGCGCACCTGCCTGGAGCCAGGCCAGGAGTAACTGGTAGTCAACAGAGTTTTTCTTTAGCCGCTTTCCACCGCCATGGGGGATCGAGAGCGTTGGCTTGAGCAACAACAGGCTATTTTCCGGCTTGATAAAATCAACTCGCCGCTGCAGACGATCCAGCACGATACTGGTGCGGTCCTTGCCTGGATCAAAACCAAATACCGAGAGAATAAAGCCGCCCTTGCCGTGCTGGCTGGCATGGCAGGCGCCCATGTTACAGCCATGCTTGGCAAGCACCGGCGTAACCTGGTCAGCAAACCTGACCTCCGGCTCCTCAACCACATCACCAACGGTCACCATGACATCGGAACGCCATCTCTTGAACTTGACGCGGACCACCGCCTGGCCACTGCCGACAGCCAGCAGTTGCCCACGAGAATCCACTGTCACGATAGAGATATCACTCGAGGTGTAAGTCGCCTGGTGAGTAAGGTCCTCCGAATGCTGGCTTACCATGCCCTCTTTATCCGCGACCTGGACCAGCAGCTGGGCTCGTTCAAAATTACCCTTGAGGGAAACGGCTGCTGGTTCCACCCGGTAGTATTCACGGGCCGCGGCCTTCTCCGATCCCAGCACGACCAGTACCAGTAGGACAAGCAGCTGTGTCCAGGGTGCAAACAAGACTCGTCGGCGTTTCATCGCTCTTTCACCGGCGGGAAGAGGTATCTGGCGAAAAGAATCTACGATCCTGCGTTTTTATGCAGGAGCAATAGGTTTGCATTATGGCGGGCAATTACAAGTATGACCAATCCCTATTGGCAACGCTACATGGAAGAACAGGGACCCACCCACAAGTGGGGGAAATGAAGCACCCATGGCCCGGGTTTTTGCGATTCTTCTTTTTTGAACAATGGTGTTGATGTAAAATAGCAGGGCTGGTACGGAAAGCCTGCTGAGCTACCAGCCCAATACCGACATCCCTCCTGAAGACATTCCCCACCTGGATTTAGTTGCTATGGCAAACCAGATTTCATCGCCGGGCTCTTACTGTGACGGTATTTCCCGACGCGGGATGCTCCAGCTTGGAGCCCTTGGCGGCCTGGGGCTCACCCTTCCCATGGCGCTTGCCGGCCAGGCCAGGGCTGGCGATAAGGCAAAAAATACAAACTGCATCCTGATCTGGACGCGGGGCGGCACCAGTCATCATGACACGTTCGACCCCAAGCCGGATGCTCCGGTCAGCGTGCGTGGCGAGTTCGGCGTGATTGATACCGCGATCCCCGGCATCAAATTCACCGAGATCGTTCCCACCATGGCACGTGAGGCCAAGCGTTTTTCCCTGCTTCGCGGCTGGAATCCTCGCAATGGCAGCCACGGCACTGCCGACCAGTGGGTCATGTCAGGACGGCGATTCAACACGACCATTCGCTACCCGACTTATGGCTCCGTTGTCAGTTCCCAGCATGGATTCAAATCCGCCATGCCCCCTTTCATCCAGCTCGGCACGGACGTTGATCGGCGTTATGGTGGCGGGACATCGGGGATCCTGGGAATCGAGCACAACCCGTTCGAGATCGCAGCGGACCCGAATGCGGAAAAGTTCACCGTGCGGGATATCACTCCTCCCAGTGGCATCAGCTTTGAACGCGTTGACCGACGCCGCGAGGTGCTGGCGCGCATCGATGCACTGCAGCGGACGGCCGACATCCAGCAGGACACTCTCGCTGCCCAGGACGAGTACTACCAGGCAGCTTTTAACATGATCACGGCCCCGGAAACCAAGCAGGCTTTTGATATTGCCAGCGAGGACGAGAAGCTCCGTGAAGGATACGGTCGCAACAAGTTCGGACAGAGCTGCCTGCTCGCTCGACGCCTGGTCGAGGCGGGTGTCCGCTTCGTGACCGTCACTGACGGCGGCTGGGACACGCACCAGAACAATTTCAAGTCGCTCAAGGATTCCCGTCTCCCGCCGGTCGACAAGGCACTGCCACAACTGCTAACCGACCTGGAAGACCGGGGGTTACTTGACACCACGCTCGTGCTCTGGCTCACCGACTTCGGCCGCACACCGAAAATCAATTCCGCCAGCGGCCGGGACCACTGGTCCACTTCCGGTTTCGCGATCATGGCAGGAGCTGGCGTCCCGGCAGGCGAGGTACTTGGCGAAACCGATGCCGAGGGGGGACATGTCTCAAAGGACGAGTATTTCTCGGATGATATTGCCACCACCGTCTACCAGAAGCTTGGCATCCCGGACGACCTGATTGCTCACAGCCCGGACGGACGGCCGGTGCGATTGATCGAGGGCAAGCCGATCAAAGAGTGGATGTAAGCAACCGCCGCCCCGCTCAAACAATCTCGCGGATCGGTGTACCACCATCCAGAAGGTACTGCGGGCGACCCGATGGATCGACGATGGTGGTTTTTTCGGCTGGCAGGCCGATATTGTGATAAAGCGTGGCAAAGATATCCTTGTGGCTGATCGGTCGCCTCGTCGCCGTGGAAGCTGTCCGATCCGTGGCACCAAGCACCTGCCCGGCCCGGATACCACCACCTACCAGCATCGCCGGGCTGACCTGCGGCCAGTGATCCCGGCCTGCCTTGCCATTGATCTTGGGCGTGCGGCCAAACTCACCCCAGAGCACAATCGATACATCATCCAGCATGCCACGTTCTTCCAGGTCCATGACCAGGGCATGAAGGCCATGGTCGAGGATCGGCAGCACCTGTCGCATGCGGTTGAAGTTGTCCGAGTGGGTATCAAAGTCGGCGATTGTCAGGCTCACGCAACGCACACCTGCTTCGATCAGCCGCCGGGCCATGAGGAACTTGAGGGACGATCGCGGTTCATCGCTGGTCACATGACGGCCCTTGATTGCATCGGCATCGGCCGTGAACTTCTCTACCACTGCCGGGTCTTCCCTGGATAGATCAAGGGCATCGGCAAACGTGCCCGAGAGCAGAATCCCGGCAGCCTGCTGTGTAAAGTGGTCCATGGCATCCATCATGCCGCTGCGGTCCACTTCACGACGCAACGTATCGAGGCTGGCCAGCAACTGCGTACGGCTGTTGAGCCGGTCGGCGGTCAGCTCACCATCCAGTTTCAGGCGAGTTGTATGGTTAGAACCCTGGTTGGTTAATTCCGTCTTCATGCCATCTTCCAGGTCACGCTTGAAGAAAGCACTCATCTCGGGACGGAAGGGTTTATAGGTGGGCCCCAGGAATCCCGGCCGGGCACTGTGCCTGACCAGCGGACGTCCCTGCATCATGTCGATGAAAGCGGGGGCAGGATCCGTGACACTTCCCAGCAACTTGTTGACCACGCAGCCGACGGCGGGCCTGCCACCCATGCTCGCCATGTCGCTTTTCCCAAAACCACTTTGGCACTGGAAAGCATCGTGCGCCCCTGCGGAACCAACCAGTGAGCGGATGAAGACGTACCGGTCGGCGGTCGCCGCCAGTCGCGGCATCAATTCTGAAACCTGGAAACCGGGAAGCACGGTCGAGATCGGGGAGAATTCACCCCGCACCTCGGAAGGGGCATCGGGCTTCAGATCAATCATGTCCATCTGGGGAGGGCCCCCGTCAAGGTGGACATTGATGATCGCCTTGCGCGACGAGCCGACACCGAACTCGGATTCCGCGCGGAGCAGGTCCGCCAGGGTCAAGCTACCAACGCCAAGAGCTCCAGCCGTGAGGAATTCACGGCGGGTCACTCCATCGCAGTGGCGAACAGGCTGGCCTGTAATCCTGAGCATCGTAAAGGCCTGTAAGTAGGGAAATCGGCGGATCGCTATATTATAGGATGTCGGCAATTCCGGGGGGATGCAACATGGATTTCATTGTTTTTCCGGCGACCCCCGCCGGCGAGAGAGATCTACTGCTGGAACACGAATTCCTTGCTGTTTATCACGGACCAGACAAGGTCCTCCAGTGCCACTTCACGTTCTTCCTGCTCCTTGATAAAAGTGACCACAAAAGCCATTTCCTCGTCACTCGGGAAACGCGAGTAGGCTGCAAGGTAAATCTCCTCGACAATCTGCTGGTTCGTCCACCCTTCTTGAATTCGCCGGCGAAAGAGACAGTTCTTGTCGATGATCCGGGTGTGGATAAAATCACCGTTTGCGATCGCCAGGGCCTGGCCAAGGTCCGCTGACACCGAGCGCTCACAGGAACAATTCGTTTGCCGCGGTGGTTGGCCAAAAATCCGCAGGAACTCGGGCCCACCCTCTGGGCTGGGTCGCTCCGTGGCACGTGTGCCGACTGGCAGGCCCTTGAACTTATATGGCACGCCCGTCACCTGGCAGATCAGTTCCATCAGTGATTCGGCTGGCAACTGGCGCGGCTGCATATGGGAAAAGTACTTGGTGTCCTGTCCGTTCGACTCGTTTTTCTGGGAGGAAATCTGGTAAGTCGTACTGTTGAGGATCGTGCGAATCACTCTCTCACGATCAAAACCGCTCTCCACAAAATCCTCTGCCAGCCAGTCCAGGAGCGGCTGATTGGCTGGGGGATTGGATTCCCGCAAGTCATCAAACGGGTCGATAATTCCCCGGCCCATGAGGTTTGCCCAGATACGATTAACCTCCACCCGGGCCAGGTACGGATTGTCTGGCTGGGTAAGCCAGTCGACCAGCAACTCGCGTCGATCAAGAATACCATCCAGCTCCAGCGCACCCTCGCCTGGAAGCCAGGGAGCCATCTCCTTTCCCGTGCGAGGCTGGGTAATCTCTCCCTCGCTCTCTGCCCAGAGCACCATCTCCCCGCTCCCTTCAACCGTGGTTCGCTGCAAGCGGTGAAAAAAGGCTCCAAAGCCATAGTAGTTATCCTGGGTCCATCGCTCGTAGGGATGGTTATGGCACTTGGCACACTGCAGCCGGGCTCCCAGGAAAAGCTGTGCCATTGTCTCGGTGCAGTCATCGGTGGAATCGGCCGAACGGTAAAAATTCACAGCCGGATTGTCCGTCGTGCTCCCACGAGCCAGCAGGACTCGCCTGACAAACTCGTCATAAGGCATGTTGTTACGAACACTGCGGCTTAGCCAGTGATAAAACTTGAAGACTCCCCGACCGGTGACCTTTTCACGGTTCAGCCGGAAAAGCTCACCCCACTTGTTGGCCCACCAGGCAGCGTAGGCCGGCGACTTGAGCAATTCATCAATCACCCTGGTCCGCTTGCCGGGCGACTCATCTGCCAGGAATGCCCGTGCTTGCTCAGCAGTTGGTGGTAAACCCGTGACATCAAGATAAACGCGCCGCAGGAATTGCTCGTTACTGGACAATACCGAGGGAGCAATCTGCATTGTCTTAAGCTTGGCAAACACCAGCTGGTCCACCTCGTTCTGCTGTGGCGGTGGCTGCCAGGCAAAATCGTCCCGCGGTGAAATAAATGCCAGCCTGACCGTGGTCGCCTTTTCCAGGTAACGAACCAGGATTGCTGTCTCACCGCTGGCAGAGGGCTCAACAAGCCCATCTCCTGAAACCGTTGCGATCGTATCATCCGAGCTGGAGTAAAGGACCAGGGTGGTCACGTCCCGCGTCGTCCCGTCGCTGAAAGAGGCGTTCACCGAAAGTTGCTGCCGGGCATCAGGCAGCCAGAGCTGGCGACCCTGGGGATAGACCTCGATTTTCTCACAATAAGCACGACCTGCCTGCTCCGGCCGGGAACCCTGGGCAATCCAGTCACGAAGCAACTCGTAACCTGCATCATGGGTGTGCAGTCGCAGGCCTCCCCCATGGGGAACTTTCATCAGCGGCTTGCTCAGCAGCAGACTCTGCCGGGGAGAAAAAATGTCGACCCTCCGCCTGGCAAACTCCCGGGTAAGCGTACCGGTGTCCAGCTCGTGGTCGTATGCCCAGAGTGAAAGTCGAAAGCCACCCTTGCCACTCGGCGCGCCGTGGCAACCACCCGAGTTACAGCCATGACGAGTCAAGGCGGCCAGAGCGCCGTCCACAAAGCCTGCTGTTTCAATTCCCGGCAACAACTGGACCTGGACCGGCACCTTCACCACCCGTCCTGCCGCTTTCACCACCACCCGCGTCCTGCCATCGGCGACCGGGAGCAATCTGCCTCGCTCAACACGAACGACCTCCGGGTCCGCGGAAACCAGCGTCATTACTCCTGTCAGGTCTCGCCTCTGTCCGTTGGCTAGCTGGCCTGTCACCACCAGTTGAACCGGATGATGACGGCTTGCCAGTTCCAGTTCCGGCGGAAAAACCTCGATCCGCCTGACCGGCGAATCGGGCGCAGCGTTCACCGTCACCGCGGTAGCGGCAATCAGCCAAAGTGACAGGAGAATTCGCTCGAAACACCGCATTCGCTAGTCCTTCTTTCCTCCAATTCCCACGACCACGCTCTCGACAAGATCCTCCGGGGGAAATGGCATTTCGTTGAGCTCCGCCCTCAGCCAGTTCCGACAGGTCGCCCTCTGGACCAGGGAACCGGGTAACGGC